>CASEYC010000083.1 GCA_949292025.1 uncultured Bacteroides sp.
CTACAACACGATAGGCGTGCCCATCGCCGCCGGCGTGCTCTACCCCGTCTGCGGCTTCCTGCTCAACCCGATGATTGGCGGGGCGGCCATGGCGTTCAGCAGCGTCAGCGTGGTGACGAACAGCCTGCGGCTGCGGAGGAAAAAGCTCTCTGATAATGAAGAATTAAGAATGAAGAACGAAGAATTTACAGATAAAGAGGAAGAAAAGACAATGGAAAAGCAATTCAAAGTAAGCGGCATGATGTGCAACCACTGCCGCATGCACGTGGAGAAAGCATTGAACAAACTGGAAGGCGTCAGTGCCACCGTCACCCTCGACCCGCCCGTGGCCACGGTGCAATTCACCGGAAAGGAATATACGCTGGAGGAACTTCAGAAGCAAGTGACGGAAGAGGCGGGGGAATACACTCTGAACGAATAAAACAAAGGCAATATGGAAAAGACCCCTGACTTCGACTACACCAAAGTCCCCACCGGCTACGTCCACTGTTTCCACCACGACTGCCCCCGTGCGTCCGAATGCCTGCGCCACCTGACCGGCCTGAACATCCCCGCCGATGTGCAGACCGTGCGTTGCGTCAGCCCCTCCGCCTGGCCAACAGCGGCCGACGTAAGCTATAGACAACAACTATGACTTTCCTCAAAAGACACAGCATCTTGCTGGCCGCCACCATCACCCTGCTGGTCGTGGCCGCCTACGAAGCCTACTGGCTGCACGGGCTATACAGCACCCAGCGACAGGCACTCACCACCCAAATCAGTTCCCTGCTGACCGAGGCGGAAGGCTATGAATTTGCCGAAAACGTGCGCAAAGGGCTGGAATCCGACTCCGCCCTCCTCTATACCCCCTCGCCCAACCCACGAGGCACGGTCATATCCGTTGCTATGGACTCCCTCAAGGGGAAGCCCAAGGAAATAAATGTACACCGCATCAACCCCGACACGGAAACCGGAAAGATATTCATCGCAGGCAATTTCGACATCCGCCGGGTGGACGAACTCTTCTCACTCTCCCTGGATTCCGTCGGTCTGCCCCTGCCCCATCACCTGCGCTTCCTGCGCGACGGGCTGGCTATTGATTCCGTGGCCACGAAGGGGTATCAACCTGCCGGGGACGACCCGGTCATCCTGATTGTCTCCAATCTCAACAAAGGCACTTACGAACTCCGCTCACCGTCCCTCTCCCTGCACATCCTCCGGGGAATGGCGGGCGTGCTCACTGTGTCGGCGGGCATCCTGCTGATGGTCATCGCCGCATTCGGCTTCATTTACAAGGGCTTGCGGAAACAGCGGGACCTGGAACGGATGAAGAACGACTTCACCGGCAACATCACCCACGAACTGAAGACACCCATCGCCGTGGCCTATGCCGCCAGCGACACCCTGCTGGAGTGCGGCGACTTAGGCAACAATCCCGCCCTGCGCAAAGAATACCTGAACATCATCAAGGGACAACTGGACAAACTGGCCGGGCTGGTGGAAATGATTCTTTCCACCACGCTGAAGAACAGGGACAGCCTGCGGCTCGAACTGGCCGACACAGCCGTGAAGCCCCTGCTGGAAGAAGCTGCCGCCCAAATCCGGCTGAGCGCCAAGAAGCCCTGCACGATAACGGTAGCCGTCCACCCCGACGACCTCACCGCCCGGGTGGACCGCAAGCTGATGTCCAGCGTGCTCTCCACACTGCTTGACAATGCCGTGAAATACTCGGGCAAGCAAGTGGAAATCGCCCTCTCAGCCCGACAGGATGGGGACAAGGCAATGATTTCCATCGCGGACAACGGCATCGGCATTGCCCCGAGTGACCAGGTCCACATCTTCGAGAAATTCTACCGGGTGCCCACCGGCGACGTGCACAACGTCAAAGGCTACGGCATCGGACTATTCTTTGCCCGAAGCATCGTGGAGAAACACGGTGGCCGCCTGACAGTGGAGAGCGAACCGGGCAAGGGCAGCACATTCCATATCATCTTACCTGCAAAACAATGAACAACAAGATACACGTATTGGTCGTGGAAGACGAACCCACATTGGCCCGCATCATCAAAGACGCCTTGGAGGCCAACGGTTTCCGGGTCTCCCTGGCCTGCGATGGCGAAAAAGGACTGGAAGCATTCGCCCAACTGTCCCCGGACATCCTGGTGGCGGACATTATGATGCCCCAACTGTCCGGCCTGGATATGGTGCGGAAAATCCGAGAGACGGACCGGCGCACGCCCATCCTCTTCCTGACAGCCAAGAGCACGGTGGACGACGTGGTGGAAGGCTTCCACGCCGGAGGTAACGATTACCTGAAAAAGCCTTTCGGGATGAAGGAACTGATGGTCAGGATACAGTCCCTGTTGGGCAGGCTTTCCCCCACCTCCGCCCCACAGAAAGGAAAGACGCAAATAGGCCACTACCTCTTCGACCCCGGCAAACGGATACTGACCTACCTGCCCACGGGCGAAAGCCACGAACTGCCCAACCGGGAGAGCGAGATATTGGAACGCCTCTGTCGGCATCCGCACGCCATTGTTCCGGCCAAAGACATCCTGCTGGACCTCTGGGGCGACGACGACTTCTTCTGCACCCGGAGTTTCCAGACCCTCATTTCCCGCCTCCGACGCCGCCTCTCGAAAGACCCCGACGTGAAACTGATCAACCAGCGGGGCGAAGGCTACCGGCTGCTGTATTAGAATGCCGGACTACAAATCCACGCTGAACTTCAGCAGGAATTCCCGTGGCCGGAGATAGGTCAACGTATAGGACTGGAGCGTGGAGGACACCACCCGTTGCCGGTATTCCGCAGTGCCCACGACGTTGTTGGCCGCCAAGGACAGTTCCCATCGCTTGGTCCGATAACTCAGGGATACATCGCAGAAATAATTCAGCCCGAGACTCTTCTCGCTGCTGTGGTAAAGTTCATTGTTCCACGAAAGCATCCATCCCGCAGCAGGCAGGATATGAAACTGGGCAAAATGCGTCCAATCCGTCACGCGACTGACCGGAACGGAAGCATCGCTCAAATCCTTGCGACAAGTAACCGTGGCCTCGGACTTCCCTTCCACGGACAGCCACTTGGCCGGGCGGAGCGCATAATCCAACGACACGGCATAGCCATCCATCCGGGTATCCATCATCCGTCCGGAAGACAGGAAGGCATAATCCGTGGAACAGAACGAACCATTCAGCCCGACAGTCGTATTTCCCCAAAAGAAACTTTTCGCCAGCCGGGTGTGGACGCTGTACGAGTCCGAACGATAGGTCCTGCCCGTGGCCCGCTGCACATAGACATCATCGGCCAAGGTATTCTCATACAAGACATTGCCGGAAGAACGGACATACATCGGGCGGAGATTGAAGAAGATGCCCGTCACCGGATGGCGGTATTTATAGCCTCCCAACAAGATATGGGAAAACCGTTCGCCCATCTGTCCGCTTCCCGCATATTGGTTGCGGTAGGCTGTGAAAAGGGGACCGATGACCAAGGATGTCCCCTCCAGCGGCGTTGCCGAGAGCCGGTAGTTGAAGGACAATTCGGATTGAGGGGACAACTTCCACTCCCAGTCCAAGGACGGCTCCGCCCAGACGTGCCCTGAGGATGCCCCTTCATACGCCTGCCGGACATAGCTGATTTTGACGCCACCCTCCAACCGGTGTTTGCCGAACCTCAGTTGGGTGGAAGGTTCCCAATAGGGCTGGACCTGTTGCCAGACTGCCCCATTGACGGATTGCCGCCGGTAGTCGAAGCCCATCGTGTTCTTTAGGAAATGCCGCCCCAGCCTCTTGCTGAACGTGGCGGCGTTCCGGGTGGAGAGCAGGTTCAGGTCCAACAACTGGGTATTCCCGTTGAGGGTCAGGAGCTGGCCGGGCAGGAAGGTACAGCCGGTGGACGAAGACAGTTGCCACACATCTCCCCGCGCCGTGGTGTGCGAGAGGCTCAGGTCTTCGGAAACCACGCGCTTGTAGGGCTTGACGCTCAGCGGGACATCCCTGCCGTTGCAGCGCATCGTCCCCGAACCGGCATCCCAGTCAGCATAGACCCGCGTGCTGCTCCGCAAATAGGTGCGGTCGGCATTCAGGGTGTAGCACACCTCGCCTTTCAATTCCTTCCGCCGGTTGGTCAGCCGATAGTCCTCCGTAATCACGGGCATCCCGTCGATGGTCAGGTAGGTGAGGGAACTCCCGCTGCGCTGTTCTTCCCGGTCAAAGAAGCCGCTGGCCTGGATGCGGAGGTCGGCATCCCGTCCGGTCTTCCACAGCCAGTTTCCGGCCAGGAGGTGACTATGGTTGAACGTGTAGCGTTGCGCGCTGAAGTTCGGGCCGCCCAACTCCATCAAGCTGATGAGGCCCGCTTCGGCTTGGTAGCCGCCCAAGTCGGCAATATCCTGCACCTCGTGGCCGATGTCGGTGCCCGTGTTGTTGTTCTTGTACATCATCAAGGTTTGGAAACGCTTGTTGAACTGCATCCCCATCAGGCGGTTGTCGTAGGTCACGCCTTCGCCTTCACCCGCCACGCCCACGCCCAAATCGGACAGTCCCGTCCACACCGAACGGGCATCTTCCTTCAAGACAATGTTGAGCGCGGCCTGCTCGCTGAAGCTGACCTCGCGCAGGGACTTCACCTTCTGATGATGCTCCAGCACCTGCACATCCTGCACCTTGTCCGCCGGGATGTTGTTGCTGGCCACGGCATACTGCCCGCCCATCAGGTCGAGCCCCTCAATGTAAAAGCTATTGATGGCCTTGCCTTGGTATTCGATACTGCCGTTGGGCTTCACCTCCAGTCCCGGCATCTTGCGGATGACATCGGCGATGGAGCGGTCTTGGGCTTGCTTGAAGTTGGCCACGGAATACGTCAGGGTGTCCCCGCGTTGGGAAATGCGTTCGGGCTTGGCAATGACTTCCCGAAGCTGGAAGGCCGATTCCGCCAGCACAATGTCCTGCCCGTCACGGAAACCGTCCACGGACAAGGTAACGGACTTGTAACCAATGAAGCTGACGGTCAGGCGATCCGCCTCCGGCACATGCTTCAAGGAGAAACAACCCTCCTTGTCCACAGTCGTATAAGCCAAGAGTTTGTTCCCGGCCGAATAGAGCACGACATTGGCACCGGAAAGCGGACAGCCGGAAGCATCGTGCACACTTCCCCGGAGGAGCAAGGGAGACTGGGGCATCCCCTTTACCGCTCCAAGGACACATAATAAAATAAGGAGAGAAATGCGCATGGGATTATTCCAAATCCAAATAATTCTTCTTGGCTTGCTTTTGGTCTGTAATCTCTTTCCCGCTGGCATCCGTTATCTTGACTATCTTCGCTCCAGAACCGGCCAAAGCATCCTTCGCCAAATCGGAATAGGTCTGTCCTTCACGGGCCTTACGCAGGTCCAGATACTTCTTGCGCGTACACTTCACTGGCTCATTGATACTTGGACCAAACTCCACTCGGGCATCTGACGGAGCCTGCCCGATGCCGACTGCTGTGAAGTGGAAAAGCCCGTCCTCATCCACTACCTCCAAGATAAGCCCCGGTAAACCGCCCAACACATACGGGCCGTAAGGCAAGGGCAACTCCGGACAATACCACACTGTCCACGTGCGGCCATACAGCCCAGTCTTTGCCTGATGGCAGGCATAGCCGCATATTGTCTTTACGCTATCGGTCAGCGTCCAGTCCAACTGCGGCAAGGGTTCTTCGTACTTCAGGTCGTCAGCACCTATCATATTCATATAGGTATACTTCCCTGGCTTGGGCTTACCTATCAAGACTTGCAGGCTGCTCCGGTTGGGATACTTCGCCCAAAGTTGTTGCAAGCCTGCTATACCCGCCATAACGTCTTTGGTAGAATGCTGGAGTTCGTCAGACTCTTGGAGATAGCTGCGTTGGGCGGAATTGTAGAAGACGGCAGTGGAGTTGCCTATGTCCAACTGCCAGCGGTAGGTTTTCCGTACTTTGTTGTCACGCAGGGCATCACAATCGTAGGTGATGCGGTAGACGGCTTTCTCTTGTGCGCCCAGCCAGAGGGGGAGCAGCAGCAGAATCAGTGCAAATGTTTTTTTCATCGTTCTTTTGTTTTTTAGTTCAGACGATGCAAAGGTCGGGCACTGCGGGCAAATTCTTGTTCAACGAGGATTCAACAAGTGCAAACAGGTGTTAACTGGCCGATGCCTCAAAAAAACGTCCGCCACAACAGTTTCCACCGGAAGAAATGCGTATCTTTGTCCCCGTAACCGGTAAAAGAGAGTAAGTATGAACACGCTGAACCTGAATGCGGAACTCTTCCGCGAACTGAGCTACATAGCCGATGACGAGAACAGCATGAAGAAACTGCTGAAGTATGTCAAGAAGCTGGCCGCGCAACAATACAAGACGCCCGCCCCGGCTTCCTCCATCGTGGCAGAAGAAGCCGAGTCCTATCGCCCCAAGACCAAGGCCGAATTGATGGAAGACCTGAACGAGGTGTGCGAGGAAATCAAGCTGATACGGGCTGGAAAGTTGAAAGGGCAGACGTGGGAGGAGTTTAAGCATGAACTACACGATTAAACTTTACCCAACTTTCAAGAAGCAGTTCAAGCATCTGCTTAAACGCTATAAGTCCTTAGAAGCGGATACCGACCGATTGGTAGAAAGCCTTTTGCAATCCCCTTATCAAGGTGCCGACCTCGGCCGTGGCCTGCGCAAAGTCCGCATGTCCATTGCCGCCAAAGGGAAAGGCAAAAGCGGCGGCGCAAGGGTCATTACCCTGATATTGGCCTACTCCGAAGAAGAATCGGAAATAAGCCTGCTTTACATCTACGACAAATCGGAGCGGGAAACACTGACCGATGCCGAACTGACCGAACTGCTGCGACGCAACGGAATCATATAGCCGTTCCCGTTGCTTCCCAAACCAACCTTATGAATATCATAACCATGCAACAAGAACAACCCTTCGACTACACCCGCGTCCCCCACGACTACGCCCACTGCTTCAACCACGACTGCCCCAGGCGCGACGAATGCCTGCGCCACCTCACGGGGCTGCACATACCGAAAGACGTCCCCCTCGTGCGCTGCATCAGCCCGTCCGTATGGCCGGCGGATGCCGACAAGTGCCCGCACTACCGCACCACGAAGAAGATAACTCTCGCCTGGGGCTTGAAGCACCTGCTGGACGACCTGCCCTACAACATCGCCCTCGACGTGAACCGCTCCGTCCGCCGCCTGTGGGCGCACACCAGCTACCAGCGCATGGCACGCCACGAACGGCCCATCACGCCGGAACTCCAACAGAAGATAGCCCGCATCCTGGCCCGCAAAGGCATCACAACCCCACCCCGCTACGACTATATCACCGAAGAATACGACTTCCGGTAAAGCATTGTGTCACAGATACATCATTGGACCAGCTTTTTCCAAAGCCTGGTCCTATCCGGACCACTGGGAGGTCCGCCCCGGACCACTGATTGGTCTCGGGCAGACCATTGGGAGGTCCGGGCGGGACCAAAGTATGGTCCGGCACAGACCTCTCTTTGGTATCCCCTACGTGGCAGAAGGATGTCACCCCTTCTCCACAATATCCTTCCCGAACTGAATCGGCACCTCCCCCCATGCCCCACCATGCAACTCGGACACCGTGGAGAATCCGGCACGAAGCAACGCCTGCAAGGCTTGCTGCCTGCCCGCATTGATGAGGTCGGGATAATGGGCATCGCTGTTTACAACCACGTGTGCGCCCAGTTCCTTCAGGAAGGGGAAATAGCGCTCGTCGGGATAGAATACCCCGAGGCTGTCATAGGCTTTCGTGTTAATCTCTATCAGGTAGCCGCCGCGGACAGCCTCGGTCAGGTGGGTGCGGACGAGGTGGATGTACCAGTCCTCTTCCGTGATATGGGGACGGAACCACTCGGCATTGTAGTGTACCTTGTCCGCATGGCCCAAGATGTCAAAGCCACCCAACTGGAGCATACGGTTGGCCCGCTCAAAATACTGGTGTACCACCGTTTCGATATCCCCATGGAAATGGTTCAGCACCATCTTGGCAAACTTGGGGGCGGGCAAGTCACCGTCCACCACCTCTCCTTTCCCGTCATACAACAAGTGCACGGAGCCGATGCGGTAATCCAAAGGCAGGGCTTGGAAACAAGCCGAGGCAGGGTGGCTGTCTTCGTTCAGATAGTCTATCTCCAAGGCGATGTACAGTTCCACATAGCCGGCATACGCCTGCTTAAACCGCTGAAATTCACTGAGGTAATCGTCCATGCGATCCCACTCCATCGTCCAACAGGTGGGGAAAGGCAATGGGGCATGAGAGGAATATCCGTAGGCAGAAAAGCCCTTTTCCTTGGCCCAACGGGCAAAAGCCGCCATGTCCGCGCGGCCGTCGCAATATATGGAGTGACTGTGATAATTGGTCAAGTTCATGATTCTTCCAGTTCGCTAAGTTCCATCCAACGTAAAGTTTTTATCTCAATCTCGTCCGACACTTGGGGCAACCGCTTGGACTTCTCGGTCAAATCTTCCACAGACAATGTCCCGCTGCACAAGGCTTGCTCCAGTTCCTTCTTCTCCGCCTCCAAGGCTTCGATGTCCTGCTCCAGTTGCTCCAGTTCACGGCGTTCCTTGAACGAGAGCTTGCGCTTCTCATTCTTCGGGCGGGATCTCTGCGCTTCCTGACGCGCCTTGGGAGCCTGCTTCTGTTGCAAGCGGTCTTGCCGCTCCTGCTCGTCCTTCCAGCCACGGTATTGCGTATAGTTGCCGGGGAAGTCGCGGATGTCCGCCTGTCCGTTGAACACCCACAGGTGGTCCACCACCTTGTCCATGAAGTAACGGTCGTGGATCACCACGATGAGACAGCCCTTGAAGCTTTGCAGGTATTCCTCCAGGATGTTCAGGGTGATGATGTCCAGGTCGTTGGTCGGCTCGTCCAATACCAGGAAATTGGGATTGCGCATGAGCACCGTGCAGAGGTACAACCGTCGCCGCTCGCCGCCGCTCAGCTTGTAGACGTAGCTATGCTGCGCCTCGGGGCTGAAGAGGAAATGTTGCAGGAACTGGGAAGCGGTCAGCCGGCTGCCGTTGCCCAGGTCTATGACTTCGGCAATGTCCCGCACGACATCTATCACCTTCATCTGCTCGTCAAATTGCAACCCCTCTTGCGAATAGTAGCCGAAGCGGACGGTCTCGCCCACATCGAGGGTGCCGCTGTCCGGTTGCTCCAAGCCCATCAGGATTTTGATGAACGTGGATTTCCCGGTGCCGTTGTTGCCGATGATGCCCACCTTCTCGTAGCGGGCGAAGATGTAAGAGAAATGATCCAGGATGCGGACATCCCCGTATGCCTTGCAGAGGTCGTGCGCCTCGAATATCTTGTTGCCGATGTATCCGGCTTTCATCTCCAGGCGCACCTCGTTATTGTACATGCGCTGCTTGGCCACTTTCTCCAATTCATAGAAAGCCTCCTCGCGATAGCGCGCCTTGTGTCCACGGGCTTGCGGCATACGGCGCATCCACTCCAGCTCCGTGCGATAGAGGTTGTTGGCACGCTCTATTTCCACACTCTTGGCATTCAGCCGCTCTTGCCTCTTCTCCAGGTAATAGCTGTAGTTTCCTTTATAACTGTATATGCTCTGGTTGTCAATCTCCAAGATTTCGGAGCAGGCACGGTCGAGGAAATAGCGGTCGTGCGTCACCATCAGCAGCGTTATCGGGGTGCGGCGCAGATAGTCCTCCAGCCACTCCACCATGTCCAAGTCCAGGTGATTGGTCGGCTCGTCCAAGACCAGCAACTCCGGCTCGGTGATGAGCGCATTGGCAAGGGCCACCCGCTTCAGCTGGCCTCCGGACAACTGGCCCATCGGCTGGTCGAAATCCCGGATATGCAGGCGGGAGAGGATTTGCTTCACCTTGTTCTCATAATCCCAAGCCTTGTGCTGCTCCATGCCGAGGAGGATGCGGTCCATGTCCGGGTGGTCGGGATGCTGCATGCAATGCTCATAGTCGCGTATCAAGTCGGTAACTTGGTTGCCGTGGCTGAAGCATGCCTCCAGCACCGTGAGTTCCTCCGGATAGCGGGGATTCTGCTCCAAATACCCCACCCTGAGGTCCTTGCGGAAGGAGATGGTGCCTGCATCATAGCCTTCCCGCCCTGCCAGTATGTTCAGCAAGGTGGACTTGCCGCTGCCGTTTTTGGCAATCAGCCCCACACGTTGCCCCTCAGCCAAGCCGAAGGAAATGTCTTCAAACAACACCAAATCGCCGAAAGACTTGGTCAGGTTTTCTACTTGTAGTATCGGATTCACTTTTATTCGTTCTTATCTATTCGTACACTTTGCCAAACTTTGCCCGCCTTTCGGCGAAACTTTGTCCTTCCTTCCGCGAAACTTTGTCCCGGCCATGCCAGAGGCTGCCTCAGAGTTCCGCATAAATGGCGGGAAGGTCAATCTTCTCTCCTGCCCTCACCCGGCTCCACACCAGCTTCATCGGGTCGAGCACACGCCCTGTGTCCGCATGCACCAGCACGGGAGCCTCGCGGTTTCCATCCACCAAGGTTTGCCACTCCCAACCATCGGTTTCATTGGCCACAATCACGCAAAAGGCAATGCCCAGGGAAAGCCATGCCTCCCGCTTCTTCGGCGAGAAAGACGCCTTGCCTGCCAACTGCTGGAGGGAGTCAACATCCTCCTCCATGCCTTGAAAATCCTTCTTCAAGACCTCTTTCACTTTGCCCGACACCCATTCGTAGGCTTCGTCTATCTGGTAAATCTCCGATATGCGGACAGGTATCTGCTCGGCGGGATATTTCTGCCCGTCCCTGCGCACGTGCAAGGAGCGTATGACCGACTCCGCCTCGGCCACAGGCCCGCCCTTGGCCACCGTGAACGAGCACTCGAAGGCGGTGTTCTCCAAGCCAGTCACCCAGAAATGCGTGGTATAAGGCGTGCCGTCTTCCTCAAAATCCTCGGTGCTGTAGGCGCAAGCCAAGTCTCCCACCCTCACCTTGCGGGCACCGGGATTGTCCTTCAGCTCTTGCGCCATGCAGTCACGTCCATAGCTCGCGTTGCCGCGGTAGGCCGATATGCGGAAATTCCCCGTCCACTCGTCGGGATTGTAAAACAGGAAGGAACCTTCCGTGTCTTCAAATTCATTCCATGAAGCCGGATACGTCATCTCAAACCAGGCTCCGGGCGAAATATACTTTTTACAGGATTCCATCATAAGGTATTGTCTTTGTCTGTTTAAGCCGGATGCAAATTTATTGTTTTTTTCGGCTCGGAGAGGCAAATCCACCCCAAAATTGCATGAGACAAGGAGATTTTGCCCGAATCTTGTCATACAACTTGCATCCCGCCCGGTTTTGTAATACAAATGTAACCTCTGTTTCATCTTGGCGTAATAAATCCGTTGCACTTTTGCCGCACAAAAGAAAATACGCTTACCTTTGCAGGAGCGAAGGCAAGCCTTGCAACACTTAATTCATAGAAGCTATGGGCAATTATAGGATTTTAGTCGTAGACGACGAAGAGGATTTGTGCGAAATCCTGAAGTTCAACCTCGAGAATGAAGGATATGAGATAGACACCGCCAACTCGGCCGAGGAAGCGCTGAAAATGGACATCAGCAGCTATGACCTCTTGCTGCTGGACGTCATGATGGGCGAAATCTCCGGCTTCAAGATGGCCAACCTCCTGAAGAAGGACCGCAAGACGGCCCACATCCCCATCATCTTCATCACCGCCAAAGACACGGAGAACGACACCATCACCGGCTTCAACCTCGGCGCGGACGACTACATCTCCAAGCCTTTCTCGCTGCGCGAAGTCACCGCCCGCGTCAAGGCCGTGCTGCGCCGCACCAAGCAGGAAGAAGCTCCCGAACGCCAACCGGAGCAAATCGCCTACAAGTCCTTGGTGCTGGACATCGGGAAGAAGAAAGTGAGCATAGACGGCGCGGAAGCCCCGCTGACCAAGAAGGAGTTTGAAATCCTCTTGCTGCTGTTGCAAAACAAGGGCCGCGTATTCTCGCGCGAAGACATCCTGCACCGCATCTGGAGCGACGAAGTATATGTGCTGGATCGCACCATCGACGTGAACATCACCCGCCTGCGCAAGAAAATCGGCGCGTATGGCAAATGCATCGTAACCCGCTTAGGATATGGATACTGCTTTGAAGCTGAATAACAAGAAACATTGCATCACGTTCAGCTGGAGGCTCTTCCTGTCAGTCATTGCCTTGTTCATTGCCTTCGCCTTGTGCTTCATCGCCTACCAATACCAGCGCGAAAAGGAATACAAGGTGGAGCTGCTGGACATGCAGTTGCAAGACTACAACGAACGCCTGCACATGGAGCTGCACTACCTGAACGACAGCTTGTGGGACGACAAACTGGCCCAATACATCACCCGCCACATCAACAAAGAACTGCGGGTGACGGTCATCAGCCTGCAAGGCAAGGTGCTCTATGACAACTGCGGGGACAGCCTCAAGATGGAGAACCACATCGGCAGGCCGGAAATACAGAAAGCCCTGCGCGACGGCAAGGGCTACGACGTGCGCCGCCTGTCCGAAACCACGGGAGTGCCCTACTTCTACTCCGCCACCCTCTACGACAAGTTCATCATACGCTCCGCCCTGCCCTACGACCTGAACCTGCTGCAGAACCTGTCCGCCGACCCGCACTACATCTGGTTCACCGTCATCATCACGCTGGTGCTGGTCTACCTGTTCTACCGCTACACCGCCCGGCTGGGAGAAGCCGTCAACCAGCTGCGCGAATTTGCCAAGCGGGCAGACAAGAACGAACCCATCGACACGGACACGGACTTCCCGCACAACGAATTGGGCGAGATTTCCGGACATATCGTACAGATATACAAACGGTTGAGGGAGACCAAAGAAGCCCTGTACATCGAACGCGAGAAGCTCATCACCCACCTGCAGACTTCGCGCGAAGGCCTTGGCGTCTTCACCAAGGACAAGAAGGAAATCCTGGTGAACAACCTCTTCACCCAATACAGCAACCTCATATCCGACTCCAACCTGGAAGAAACGGAAGACATCTTCACCGTCAGCGAGTTCAAGAGCATCACCAACTTCATCGACCGCACCCCCAAACGTCCTTCCAACGAGGAAAAACGGATGTCCATCAACATCAACAAGAACGGGCGGGTGTTCATCGTGGAGTGCATCATCTTCCAAGACCTCAGCTTTGAAATCTCCATCAACGATGTCAGCCAGGAGGAAGAGCAGATACGCCTGAAGCGCCAACTGACGCAAAACATCGCCCACGAGCTGAAGACCCCCGTCAGCAGCATACAAGGCTACCTGGAGACCATCGTCAGCAACGAGAACCTGCCCCGCGAAAAGATGGACATCTTCCTGGAGCGTTGCTATGCCCAAAGCAACCGCCTGACACGCCTCTTGCGCGACATCTCCGTGCTGACCCGCATGGACGAAGCCGCCAACATGATAGACATGGAGAAGGTGGATCTCAGCGTGCTCGTGGCCAACATCGTCAACGAAGTGGCGTTGGAACTGGAGGAGAAGCACATCACCGTGGTCAACTCCCTGCGCCCCAAGATACAGTTGCGCGGCAATTACTCCCTGCTCTACTCCATCTTCCGCAACCTGATGGACAACGCCATCGCCTATGCCGGGACCCATATCCGCATCCACATCTCCTGTTTCCGCGAGGACGAGAATTTCTATTACTTCAGCTTTGCGGACACAGGCGTAGGCGTTGCCCCGGAGCACCTCAACCGCCTGTTCGAACGTTTCTACCGCGTAGACAAAGGACGCTCGCGCAAGCTGGGAGGCACCGGCCTCGGACTGGCCATCGTGAAGAACGCCGTCCTCATCCATGGCGGCACCATCTCTGCCAAGAACAACCAAGGAGGCGGGCTGGAGTTTGTGTTCACGCTGGCTAAGGAGAAGAACTAAAGGGGTGGTTGATTTTTCTTTCTCCACCCCTTAGCGGCTTCTGTCAGTTGATACTGCTGTTTGGGATACTTGGGGTGATTCGGATAAAGTCGTTCAATCACTCCACATTCCAATTTCTTCCCCTACCGGGTATCAAATGCTTTACAGCATTCTTCTCTTCACGCACGTTATCCAAGAAGCAAATCAATGAGCCTATCAGAGATTTCATCCAACAAACCTTTATGACACAAGCCATCAATATAGATATTCGGAATGGCACTATAGCCACTATAGCCATACTTTGCTCCTAAAAGGCTACATGCCACCGCAGCATTGGTATCAGCATCCCCTCCCGCATTGACAACTGTCAACAAGCCTTCCCAAAAATTATTCACATGATATAGGCACCATATCGCAGCAGAAAGCGTTTTCAACGTATATCCCATAGCTTCATTGTCCAACGTCAAATCTTCAATCTGACCTTCCTTTGCCAATTGCAAATAAGGTTCTATCCGCTTGTCATACTTACGGCCTATTTTCACAATTTCATCAAAAGTCAATTCCTCCCCATGCCACACCCAATGATGAATAAGTTCAGAAACAATCACACAAGATCCCACACACCTTGGATCTGCATGGGTCAGCCTACAGATTTTCTCGGCATAAGTAGCAACATTCTTCTCACAGAATCCCACAATAGAAGTCCGCATCAAGGCTCCATTTGCTGCGCTATTCTTATTAGAAAGTTTCCATACCAATTCAGCGGCCCGCATCGGATTCCTCTCATAGTCAGCGATGCTTAACACGTTATAGGTATGCCTGCCTATGCCTCTTGGATTCTCCTTAAACCATTTCTTAAAGTTGTGTGCAATAGCGTCCAACTTAATACCCCGCTTTTCCAACATCGCATTGGCTATGCAGAGCATCATATCCGTATCGTCCGTCCACTCTCCCGGCATCCATCTCTCTCGGTGTTGGTCTTGGATAATCTGATCATAAGCGTAAAGGCCATTCGGATAATTAGCCAACACCTCTGCATATGACATGAGCTCTGTGCCCAATCCCAACGCATCGCCTATGGCTTGGCCAAAAATGACGCCTTTCATTCTATCTTTAACTTCATCTGAATCAATCAATACTCGCTCCATTAGTTCATCCATTAATCGACCCCAAAATCCTCTCTTAACTATCTTTTTAGCTTCTGTCATAAACATAATACAATTAAACCGACACAAACAACAAGCCAATTATATAATCAGAAGAATTAACAAAACAACAGCAACAATTCCCAAACATCCTGGCATGAAACATCCTCGATTAGCTTGCGCTAATTGCTCTTCTAATTCTCTATTCTTTGCTCTTGCATTTGATAACTCTCTCATAATCTGCACATTTTCTTCTTGCCGCCTTGTATTCTCGTTTTGCAGCTTCGATAAATTTTGATTATAACTTTTCAATTGATCAGTTTGTTCCGTAAGCCGTTTATTCATTTCTTTTTCTTGTTCCCTCCTTTGCCTTTGAATAGCCTCAAGTTGAACAGTCAATTCTTTATTCCGCCGATTGGAATCTTCTATTTGTTTTTCATACTGTCGCTTCACTTCTTGTACGAGTGCTGCACGCGAACTATTTCTTTTTTGAATCACCGTTTCTACCAAATCACGAAAATATGTGCCAAGAGCAAAAGGTATAGGGATAACTTTATCTGCCACATTACGGATAAACAAGTTTTCCTTTTCATGGCCAACACCGTAAATCCACGCTGTCTTCAAATTTACTAGAGTTTCCACTATCAAAATATTATCAAGATTCTCTATACCACTTCCTCCACCTCGCACCAAGGCTATTGCATCATATTTCTTTTGATCTAACTGTTGCAATCGTACTCGAAATTCTGCTGGCTTGGCAAAACTTACACGGTAGGTATGGAAATCTATGTAAGCTTTTGCTGCTACTACTCCTTTTTCAAAATCTGCATTTGTTATTGAAGTTTCGGCATAAATGAGGGCTATAATAGGACGTTCTCCTCTAAAAAGTTTATCTTCAAGAAGTCCATCCACATTTTTATATCCAAATTCACTTTTAATACGCCTTAGTTCAGCACGTTTTATTTCATCATCTGACACTGCCAATTCTTTTATTTTATCCACCCGCGTTACATTCAAGAGAATTTGAATGGATCCTTTAGATTGGAGTTTTCTATCAATTGTTCCATAAACTGACACCAAATTGCCATTTTTAAGATCTGCACGAAGAGATTGTGGTACAACTATTGTTATTTCTTCAGCAGAATTTTCATCTTTCAATTGATCATAGGCCACGCTTCCGTACATTTTATCTGATTTCCAATATATCCCATGCAGACAAAGTACAACTGCATTAATTTCCTTATTTGAAAGAAAATTCCGAAGTATACTCAACAGTTCTGATGGCTTATAAAAATTGCCTGGTACTATATTTGAAGATAATTGTTGCATATTTGGTATGGTCAATCATAATACATAATGATGGAATTCTATCATATAAATCTTTAGAGTAAAAAGACACCTAGACTAAGAGCATTATTAATTGTAAAAATAGAATGTTCCTTTTTGAAGAATTTCATTATCCAAATATTGCATTGTTTGATCATGAAGTTCTGAGGCAAAATTTAAAATATGAGAAACAGGACAGATATCATCAAAATACCCTTCTCTAACAGAAGAGTCTAACCATTGTTTTCTCATTTGCATATCATGAGGTAATAATACCATCTCCTGCAATACCTCAAAATCTTTAAATTCTAGCATCAAAACAAATTTCACCCCTAGAGGCAACCTCTGCCTATCTGCAAAATTTATATGCTGAGGGAGACTAAGACCTTTAGCCTTAGACAAAGTCCTGCAAAAAGTTTGAGCACCTAAATTCAAAGTTATTATACGTTTTTCCAACAAAATATTATCATTGGGGGCAAATTTGATACCTTTTGAAAGGAAATAATAAGCCAATGTGGACAATGTTTGAAAGAATTTCTGCTCATTGACGAGATCCAATAAATTCAAGTATGCAACTCCAATTTCTCCAGCCTCTTTAGCTGGAATTTTCTTCAAAAAGTCAGGATTGGTAAATGTCAACTCTAATATCTTACCAAGATATAAACTCGCTTCTTGCTTATTCTTATTGAATAAAGCATTAGCTTCATAACTATTGTGGATTACAATCTCAAGATTAGTCATAAACCTGCTTCAATCAATTTTCCCCAGTCCCCAAAGAATTTTAAACATAAAAAAAGCGCAGGACTGCGTGCTATTCATCGTTCTTGAAGGTCCTGAGAAAACCTGATTACACAAATGAAAATAGACAGCAGACCCACGCTGGAAACCAGCGTAGGAACCGACTGTGCCATTCCTGTGTAATCATGAAAATTTCTCAGGTTCTCAAGAACAAGAATGAAGCACAACGCTTCTTACAATTTTATCTCACAAAATTTGAAGGCAACACCTTGCACTTCGGTTGCAAACATACACATTTATTTTGAGGAAATAAAACTTAAAGCAGATTTTCTTTCAAATTTCTCCTATCTGCTGGAGATTGTGAATATATTGATCCTTTTCCCTGCGAAGTTCTCTTTTAAGACTAATATGTCATAAGTAAACTTTAGTTTATACTAAGAACAGGAAAATTAAGCGCGAATTACGCAGATTTCACAGATAGAATATACGTCATAATGGCAGCCTGACCCGCGTCTCGCAGACCAACAATAACGCCACCGGGCACAGTCCTTAGCTGCAAGGACTCCAGTCCTTCTACTGGGAGGACTCCAGTCCTTGGCTGCAAGGATTCCAGTCCTCGGCTGCAAGGACGCTATACTTCCCCGGCCATTTCATATATACTTCCCTTGACCAAGCAGATATACTTCAACGCCCGACCAAGTATTACTGCCCGAAACAAAGAGCCTCTTCACAAACGTAAAATCCCTCTTTAGGCCGCCCAAATGCCTCTTCTTAGTACCACTGGATATTGCTCTGCGTCTGGCTGCGCTGCTCGTACTTCAAGTCTTGCAGGATGCTGGCATTGGCGCGGATGGTGAAGTTGTAGTACTTCCAACGTCCGAAGGGAGCCACGCTGGCCGACATGCTGAAGCAGTGCAGGTCGCGAGTGATGTTGAAGGTGGTCTGCGTGATTTCCTTCGCGTTGAAGTCGTAACCCGAATTGAAGTTGATGGACCACTTGTTGGAAATCTTGATGTTCCCGTTGATGTTCAACGCATTCAGGCTGAACTTGTAGGGATAGCGCATCCGCTTGCGGTTGATGGGCTTGGTGCGGTCTTCGGTGATGTTGAAGCCCGTGCTGAAGTTGATGGACCACGGCATCTTGAACACCTGATAACCGTCCTCGTCCACGGCGGCTTTTTCCGTCCGTTTCTTCTTGGTGCCGGTATCGCTTGATTCCCCGGTTTGTTCTTCGGACGATTCGTCGCCTTCGGCTTTATTGCCCTCCTCTTCATCATCGTCTCCCTTGCCAAAGAGCTTCAGGATTTTCTTCCACGTGTCGTTGTTCAACGTCCAACTGAAGGAGGTGCCGTAACCCGACCAACGCCCGAAACGCCCGTATGACCACTCGGTGCGGTTGCCTTCGTAGACATTGCCGTTTTCATCGAACTCGTAGGCGTAGGTGGCAAAGCGCGAAGACATACTCAACGTATAGTTCTTGGTCAGCTTCATGCGGAGGCGGAAATCCAAGTCGCTCCACGGCTTCTCCTTGGCGGCGAAGTTGTAGGATATACCCAAGCCCAATTCGTCAATCAGGCTTATCTTGCGGATGGAGTCGTTCTTGTCCTTGAATTTCATCTCCAGGTTGTTGGAGAGGTCGAACGACACCATACCCGACTTTCCTTCGCCGGGCGCACCAAAAGGCTGGCTGGAGTAATAGGAATAGCGCACGGTATCAACCGGAAGGCCGTATTCGTTCGTCTGCACGTATGAGCCATAGTAGCCAAAGCGATCGGCGCCAAAGTCGGGCGACCAACTGAAGCTGACCGAAGGCGTGATGACATGACGAATCTGGATTTCCTTCTTGGGGAAGAATATGGGCTTGTACATGCCATATATCTTCGTGTTGATTCCGACGCTGGCGCTGTAATCATACACGCGATGGAAGCCATAGGTGGTATCTTCCACCGCTTCCTGCAGGTCTTGGTCCCACGACTGGCTCACCTTACGGGCATACCAACGCTCGGTATAGTTGAACGAGGGCGTGATGTTGAAGTAATCGAACGCCGTGAAGGTGGCACTGATGGGGATGTTGTGCTGCATGGCGTTCTCCCAATCCTTCGTCAGGCTGGACTTGAACAGCAGGTTGTCCTTCGTCTGGATGCTGTTGGTCAAGCGGCCCGTATAGCGCAGGTTGATTTTCTCATACCACTTCTCATCCCCCACGCGATTCTTGCGGCGGAAAGGATAGACGGTGCTCAACGAGATGTTCAAGTCCGGCAACGTCACCGAAATGGACGAGTCGCGCATGGTTTGTGCGATATTGGCAGTGGCGGATATGCTGAGCAAATTGTCGAAGAAGTTGCGCGAGTAGCTGACACTGGAGGTCTTGGTGTTCTGCGACATCAGCTGCGAGTTGTACATGTTATTGATATTGGTACGCTCGTAACTGCTGGTAGAGAAGTTCACGCTGGCCGAGAACGTGGAGTTGGGGTTTGCTTTCGGGTCTTGGCGGTGGCTCCACACGATTTTGAAGTCCTTGGCCACGAGATAGTCGCTCAAGCCCTTGTCGCCCGTCTTGGTGATCTGATAATCCATCTGAAACAAGCCGGAGAACTTGTAGCGCTTCACGTAGTTGGTCTCCGCACGCAACGCCCACGAACCTTTAGTAAAGATGTCGCCCCGCAGCTTCAAGTCCATCTGGTCGCTGATGGCAAAATAGTAACCTCCATCCACCAAGCCGAAACCACGGCTGGAGTCGTCCATATAGGTGGGCATCAGGAAACCGGATTGGTAACTGCTGGAGAAAGGGAAGAAGAAGAACGGCACGGCCAAAGGCAGGGGCACATCCTCCACCACCAGATAGGCAGGACCGGTGACGACATTCTTCTTGGGGCGCACCTTGGCGTAGGTCATCTGCATGTAGAAGTGGGGATGCTCGTGGTTGTCGCACGTGGTGTAGCGTCCCTTCTTCATGTACAATTCATCGCCTGCGCCTTTCTTGGCATTGTTGCCCGTCACGTAGCCCTCGCCCTGCTGGCTCACCACGTTGCTGATAAGTCCCTTCTTGCTCTTGAAGTTGTAGCGGATGGTGTTGGTCTCGTAGGGCGTCTCCCCATCCTTGAAGACCGGCATACCCTGCACCACGCCCAGCGAGTCTTCCACGCCATGGGCATAGACCGTGCTGCTGTCCAGGTTCATGGTGATGACCTCGGCGGTCAGTTCGATGTGCTGGTGGGGATAGTTCACCTTGCCGTCGCCATAGAGGTGGGCGTATCCGTCTTGGGTAAAGACGATGGAGTCGTTCGCCTCATAAGTGACCGGGGCATCCAAGCCATCTTTCTTCTTGGGCACCGTGTCCGTCTGCAAAGAGTCGGAAACCAACGAATCAGCGGACAACGAATCGCCCAACTGCATTGCCGACTGTGTACGTCCCCCTTGCAATCGCCTCTCCCTGCCACGACGCTGCGAATCAGCCTCAGCGGAGATGAACAGCAACAGGAAGAACAATATAACGGATATGGATATATTTGCTTTCAATGAAATTATTCAGTTTTTTAGAAACGCATTAAGCGCGGCAAAAGTACGGAAAATAATACGTATTCTCCCGCTTTTCACAGAAATTTAGATGTCATAAAAACAACTCGCACCACTTGTCGAAGCGTTGCACACCCGCCAAGCCATACTTTTCCAGGCTTTTACGCGCCTTCTCGACGGTTTTCTCCCTGTCCAGGTGCGTTTTGGAAAAGAATTTGTCCGAAAAGCACATCACCTGCTCCTCCATGCTGACCGGCACCATGTCGCGATGGGGCACGGGCAAGTCTTGGGCAAGAATCTGCTCCAGGGAAAGCCCGGCTCCCGTATGCCGCTCGCACACCAAGGCATGGCGCGGATAGCCCTCGGCACGCATCAGGTCGGCGCCCAGATAGCCGTGGCAGATGTAGGGTTTGTCGCCAAAGCAGAAGATGGAGTCGGCGTCTGTCAGGAAAACGCCTATGTCGTGCAGCATGGCGCCTTCGTAGAGGAAGTCGCGGTCGAGGCCCAACTCCGGATGCCGTCCGGCTATTTCCAAGGCTTTGTCGGCCACGGAGCGGCTGTGGGTCAGCAGGATATGCTTCAATTCGCTCTCTCCGGGATAATATTTGTTGATAATGTCTAAAGGATTCATCGGATTCTTGTTCTTTACGGGGTGCAAAAATACGAATTATTCTTCAACCTGCCCGCACTTGGCTGCAATATTAACGCTTTGCCTCCTCTTGCCTGCGCTTCTTCCACAACTGCCAGGAATTGATGATGTTCTGCCACAACACATACGAACCGGGACCTACGGAGGCCAACGGATTCAGGTAGGTATAGGCCATCCAGATGGCCAGCACCGTGTTCTTCTGTCCCAGCGCCTGCCCGCCGCTGATGCGCTCCCGGTAGTGCCCGCCAATCTGCTTGCCCAGGAAAAACTGGAGGCAACACGCCACCAAGCCGGCCAAGGCAATCAGCCACTCCACCGAAGCAGGCGCATCGCTGTTGACCAACGAGCGGACAGTCTGCCCGGACACGATGGCCAGCGCCACGCCCCACAGGTAGAAAGCCGCATCGTGCAACCCCAGCAAACGGGCATGAACCTTGGGCACAAAAGCGCGCAAGAACCAAGCCAGCAGGAAGGGGCATATCAGCAGGGGAAACACCTTGCTCAGGATTTTGAGGAAAGCCGTCCAGAAAGAAATCTCCGCATGAGGCTCCACCCACGGAAAGACCAAGGGCACCGCCACGGCCGCCAAAAGATTGGACAAAAGGGTGTAGGTGGTCAGGCTCGACGCGCTTCCGCCCAACTTGCCGGTGATGACTGCGGCAGCCGTGGCCGTGGGACAGATGAGGCACACCATGGCAGCCTCGAACACCTCGTGGTAGACCTCGTTCATGGGATAATACACCAGCAAGACGGCCACCAAGAGGCAGGAAAAAACCTGAAAAGCGATGAGCCATCCATGCCAAGGCCGCGGCTTGAGGTCGCGCACCTCCACCTTGCAAAAAGTGAGCAACAACTGGGCAAAGATGAGCAACGGAGTCAATACGGCCACAATGCTGTTGACGGCTGGCTTGGCCGGCGCCAGGAAGGGGACCTTGGCAAAAAAGAAGTACACCAGCGTGCCCGTCACCATGGCTACGGGCAAGGTCCAATCTTTCAGAAAACGAATAAACAAAGACATACGTTCAAATTAGCAATGTTTCGCGGAGGCCTTGCCTTTCTTTCGCGAAGGCTTCGCCATTCTTTCGCGGAGTCTTCCGTTATGTCCGGGGATATAAGACCTCTCAAACGGGCGCAAAAATACAGCCTTCTGCTGAAAATCTTCTCCTTTGAGACCAAAAATCTGTTTCAAAAGGACGAAAAAGCGCAAAACTTGATGGGCTGGCATCAGTTTTCTATAAAATTCCACTAAATTTGCACCGACTTAGGATATGAAACAACTCAGGCTACACATATTAATATATATAGGCATCTGTTGCGGGCTGCTGGCGTCTTCTTTCTGCTACGGGAAGACAGATGCCCGGGACTTCGTGGTGGTCATCGACGCCGGACACGGAGGACATGACCCGGGAGCCGTCGGCCGCATCTCGAAAGAGAAGAACATCAACCTGAAAGTTGCCTTGGCCGTAGGACGTCTGATAGAGCAGAACTGCCCGGACGTAAAGGTCATCTACACCCGCAAGCGGGATGTGTTTGTCGCCCTCGACCGCCGGGCGGAGATTGCCAATGAAGCCAAGGCGGACCTGTTCATCTCCATCCACACCAATTCCCTGGCAAGAAACCATACGGCGAGGGGAGCCTCCACATGGACGCTGGGTCTGGCCAAATCCGAAGCCAATCTGGAGGTAGCCAAACGCGAGAATGCCGTCATCCTCTACGAAGACGACTATCAGACACGCTATGCCGGGTTCAATCCCAACTCAGCGGAGTCGTACATCATCTTCGAGTTCATGCAGGACAAATACATGGCGCAGAGCGTGCGCCTCGCCTCGCTGATGCAAGAGCAATTCCGCGGCACCTGCAAACGGGTGGACAGAGGCGTGCATCAGGCAGGCTTCCTGGTGCTCCGGGCAAGCGCCATGCCCAGCGTGCTCATCGAATTGGGCTTCATCTCCACCCCGGCGGAAGAACGCTACCTGAACTCGGAGCAAGGCGTGGACAACCTCTCCAACGGCATCTACCGCGCCTTCCTGGCTTACAAACAGGGACAAGGCACCCCTCAAGGCGATGCCCGCCCCCTACAGCTTGCCCAATCGGCTCCGAAACCGGAGACTCCCTCCGCGAGCCACCCCATATTCAAAGTGCAGATATTCGCCTCCTCCGAGCTGCTGAAGGACAACGACAAGCGACTGAAAGGCTTGAAAGGCGTGGAGCATTACCGGGAAAACGGGCTTTACAAATACACCTACGGCGCGTCCGACGACTATAACCACATTGCACGCACGCGGCGCTCCGTGGCGGGCAAGTTCAAGCAGGCGTTCATCATCGCCTTCAAGGACGGCAAGAAGATGGACATCAACCAAGCCATCCGCGAATTTCAAGAGAACAAGTAATCCAAATAGAAACATACAAAAAGCAAATACGTCATGAAATTTTTTACAAAAGAAGTCAGAATAGGTATTGCGGCCATCATAGCCCTCTGCGTATTGATCTACGGCATCAACTACCTGAAAGGTATCCACCTGTTCAAACCCTCGAGCTATTTCTATGTCAAATTCCAGAATATCAACGGGTTGACCAAATCCAGCCCTGTCTATGCGGACGGTTTCCGGGTGGGCATCGTGCGCGAATTGTATTACGACTACGACCATCCGGGCAATGTGGTGGCCGAGATTGACGTGGAGCCCGACCTGCGCATCCCCAAAGGCAGCTCGGCCGAACTGGCTGCCGAAATGCTGGGCGGCGTGCGGATGAACCTGTTGCTGGCCAACAATCCCCGCGAGAAATACCAGACGGGAGACACCATCCCCGGCGGCTTGAACAGCGGTATGCTGGGGCAGGTAGGCGACTTGGTGCCCCAACTGCAAAAGATGTTGCCCAAGCTGGACTCCATCATGGCTTCCTTGAACGTCCTCTTGGCAGACCCCGCCATACCGGCCACCCTGCACAACATCGAGAACCTGACCGCCAACCTCTCGGCCACAAGCGGACAACTACAGACCTTGATGAACAACGACATCCCGCAACTGACCGGCAAGCTGAATACCATCGGCGACAATTTCGTGACCATCTCCGGAAACTTGAAAGAGATAGATTATGCCGCCGCCATGCAGAAAGTGGACTCCACCCTGGCCAATGTAAAAATGATTACAGACAAGCTGGGCAGCAAGGACAATACCGTCGGCCTCCTGCTGAACGACCCGAGCCTGTACAACAATCTGAACGCCACCACGGCCAATGCCGCCAGCCTTCTGGAAGACCTCCGTCTGCACCCGAAACGCTATGTGCATTTCTCGCTGTTCGGCAAGAAGGACAAGTAGGAAGATGGGTGTTATATAGATTTCGTCTAAATAATACGATTTCCCGCTTCCACCTTGCAATAAGAGCCAAACAAACGATATACAGCCTCCAAAGGCATCAGCCCTTGGGTGAGGAAGAGAATGGGAATCGCCACTTATTCTGCACGTAATCATTTGTGATATAAGACATTATAAAAACGCAATAGCCCCCTCCGAGGGGCTATTTTCATACGAAATCATAAGTTGCTGAAAGTAAATGCCTTATTGCCTTCCCCAAAAAAGCAAGAAAAAAGGGATTTGTTTTTCTCAAATAAGATTGCGACTTTTGCAAAGCGTAGAAGTTTAGAAAGTACCCGTAAAAAGTAGTTGTAGTTGCTATGAGTGAAACAAATTATGTTACGCTATGGAACCGTTGTCTCCAGATTATCAAGGACAATGTTCCTCCGCAGACATATAAGACATGGTTCCTCCCCATCGTACCCTTGAAATATGAGGACAAGACGCTGGTTCTGCAAGTGCCGAGCCAGTTCTTCTATGAGTTCTTGGAAGAGCAGTTCATCGACCTGCTCCGCCAATCCATACTGAAGGTATTCGGGGAAGGGAGCAAGCTGATGTACAACGTGATGGTGGTCAACAATCCGCCCACGACTGTACCTCTGCCCACGCATCCGGACCACACCACAACTACTGCGGCCAAGCCCCAAGTGAAAGAAGTCCCCCAGCAACCTTTGGTGACCCAACTAGATTCGCACCTGAAAGGCGACTACAACTTCGAGACTTTCATAGAGGGGGAAAGCAACAAACTCTCGCGCAGCGTGGCCGAAGCCGTGGCACTCAATCCGGCCAAGACCATCTTCAACCCGTTGTTCATTTATGGGGCATCGGGCGTGGGCAAGACGCATCTGGTGAACGCCATCGGCACCAAAATCAAAGAATTGTATCCGGACAAGCGGGTGCTCTACGTGTCCGCCCATTTGTTTCAGGTGCAATATACCGACTCTGTGCGCAACAATACGGTCAATGACTTCATCAACTTCTACCAGACCATTGACGTGCTCATCATTGACGACATACAAGAATTTGCGGGGGTAACGAAGACGCAAAACACGTTCTTCCACATCTTCAACCACCTGCATCAGAACGGCAAACAGCTCATCCTCACCTCCGACCGCTCTCCCGTATTGCTGCAAGGCGTAGAGGAACGGCTCATCACACGCTTCAAATGGGGCATGGTGGCCGAATTGGAGAAGCCGACCGTCGAACTTCGCCGGGACATCCTGCGCAACAAGATTCGCCGGGACGGTCTTCAGTTCCCGCCGGAAGTTGTGGATTACATTGCCGAAAACGTGAGCGACAGCGTGCGCGACCTTGAGGGCATCATCATTTCCATCATGGCCCACTCGACTATCTACAACCGGGACATTGACTTGGAACTGGCCCAACGCATCGTGAAAAAAGTGACGCACAACGAAAACAAGCCCGTCACGATTGACGACATCATACGCGTCGTATGCACCCACTATGGCTTGGAGCCCAACACCATACACACCAAGTCGCGCAAACGCGATGTCGTGCAGGCTCGTCAAGTGGCCATGTATTTGGCCAAGACTTATACCGACCTTTCCACGGCCAAAATTGGAAACCTGATTGGAAACCGGGACCATGCCACTGTGCTCCATGCGTGCAAAACCATCAAGGCACTGAAAGACGTGGACAAGGCTTTCCAAACTGAAATGGACGAAATCCAAGCTGAACTTAAAAACAACGGGTAAGATTCGGGGAAAAGAGGTCAATCTTCATCCCTTTCGACCGACAACTCCACTCCTGCCCCCTCGATATCCGCCCCCATGGGAGGATTGCGTTTCATCAGCGACAATTCTATTCCGTCCAATGCCGGAAAGTCATGGAAGAGACGTTGGACAATGCGCCCGGCAATATGCTCCAACAGGCGCGAAGGGCGCGACATTTCATCCTTCACCGCTTCAAACACTTCTGCATAACTGAGGGTGTCGCCCACCTCGTCGGTCAGAATGGCACGCTTCAAATCCGTCCGCAGCCGAAGATTCACGATGAACTCGTTGCCTACAAGGGTTTCCTGCGCTCCCACGCCATGGTAAGCGTAGAAGCGCAGGTCCTTCAAGATAATATAACTTTGCTTTATCCGCATCGGGATGCTCCACAAGTTTTACAAATCAGGCAGCCCTCTTGGTAAACCAAGGTCTCATTGCCGCAATTCGGGCACTTTTGGCCTTTCAGTTCGGTGCCGTCGGACACATATTTCTTCAAGGCACGCTCCACACCGTTCTTCCAGGTGTTGATGCTCTCGTTGTCCAACTGGAGCGAGCTGACCAGCTTGATGACCTGCTCGATGGGCATACGATAGCGCAGCACGCCGGAAATGAGCTTGGCATAGTTCCAATACTCCTTGTTGAACTTCTCGGACAGGCCCTCTATCGTCACCTTATAGCCGCGCTTGTTCTCGAACTGGAAGTCGTAGTGCTTGCGCCCGTCCTCATCGTAGTTCTTGATGATATGGCCCGTGGTGACGCTCTTGGGGAGGACAATGCCTTCCTCGTCATCCAACACACCGGTGAAGATTTCGTAAGGATGCCCGTTCAGCAAACCGACAAAGGCCACCCACTTCTCCTTGTTGTTCTGGAAACGCACCACATCAGCTTCCAGCACCTTCGGGCGGGTCTCCACAATCGTGGGCGGCTTGCACGGGGGCAGTTCATCCTTCTTGTCGCTCTTCGTGGAAAGGAGAACGCCCGAACGGGAGCCTTCGCGATAGACGGTGCACCCCTTGCATCCCGAACGCCAAGCCTCGACATAAAGACGGTTCACCAAATCCTCGTTCACGTCTTGCGGCAGGTTGATGGTGACACTGATGGAGTGGTCCACCCACTTCTGGATGCGCCCCTGCATCTTCACCTTCATCAGCCAATCCACATCGTTGGAGGTTGCCTTATAATATGGAGATTGTTCCACCAAGGCGTCAATCTCCTCTTGAGTATATTTCTTGGCGGGATTCAAGCCTTGCGCCTCCATCCAAGTGACAAACTTGGGGTGGAAAACGATATATTCCTCAAAGGCATCGCCCGTCTCGTCCACGAAATCAATATGCACGTTCGTGTCGTTGGGGTTCACCTTGCGGCGACGCTTGTAGACAGGCAGGAAGACGGGTTCAATGCCCGAAGTAGTCTGCGTCATCAAGCTGGTGGTGCCAGTGGGGGCAATGGTGAGGCAAGCGATGTTGCGCCGGCCATATTGTTTCATCTCTTCGTAGAGGGCGGGGTCTGCCTCGCGCAAACGGTTGATGAAAGGATTGTTCTTCTCGCGCTCCGTGTCATAGATTTCAAAAGCGCCGCGTTCTTTGGCCATTTGTACCGACGAGCGATAGGCTTCGAGGGCTATGGTGCGATGCACCTGTTCGGAGAACTCCGTGGCCTCTTCCGTGCCGTAGCGCAATCCCATGGCTGCCAGCATATCACCCTCGGCAGTGATGCCCACACCGGTGCGCCGTCCTTGGCCGCTCTTCTTGTAGATTTTCTGCCAAAGGGTACGCTCGGTGCGCTTCACTTCGTCATTTTCGGGGTCAGAATCTATCTTCTCCTGGATGCGCTCGATTTTCTCCAGCTCCAGGTCGATGATGTCGTCCATGATGCGCTGTGCCAAAGCCACATGCTTCTTGAAGAGTTCAAAGTCGAAATAGGCATCCGGCTTGAACGGGTTCACCACGTAGGAGTAGAGGTTGATGGCCAACAGGCGGCATGAATCATACGGGCAGAGAGGGATTTCGCCGCAAGGATTGGTAGACACCGTGCGGAAGCCCAGGTCGGCGTAACAATCGGGCACGGACTCACGCAGGATGGTGTCCCAGAAGAGCACGCCCGGCTCGGCCGACTTCCACGCATTGTGGATAATCTTCTTCCACAACGCCGATGCGCTGATTTCCTTCTGCACCAACGGGTTCTCGGCGTCAATGGGATATTGCTGCACGTAAGGTTTGTCCTCCGTGGCGGCTTGCATGAAGGCGTCGTCCAGCTTGACCGACACGTTGGCGCCCGTCACCTTTCCCTCCGTCATCTTGGCATCAATGAAAGCCTCGGCATCGGGGTGCTTGATGGACACGCTCAGCATCAGCGCACCGCGGCGTCCGTCTTGCGCCACCTCGCGGGTGGAATTGGAATAACGCTCCATGAAAGGCACCAATCCCGTAGAGGTCAAGGCAGAGTTCTTCACGGGCGAACCTTTCGGACGGATGTGCGACAAGTCATGCCCCACGCCTCCGCGGCGCTTCATCAGTTGCACCTGCTCCTCGTCCACCTTGAAGATGGCACCGTAGGAATCCGCTTGCCCGTCAATGCCTATCACGAAGCAATTGGAAAGGGAAGCCACCTGATAATTGTTGCCGATGCCAGTCATCGGGCTGCCTTGCGGCACAATGTAGCGGAAATGATCCAGCAAGCCGAACAGTTCCTCGGCCGACAAAGGATTCGGATACTTGGCCTCAATGCGCGCCACCTCGTTGGCAATGCGCCAGTGCATATCCTCCGGGGACTTCTCGTAGATGTTCCCGAAAGAGTCTTTGACCGCATATTTGTTGACCCAAACCCTTGCGGCAAGCTCGTCGCCCTGGAAGTATCGTAAAGATTCTTCAAAGGCTTCATCATAGGAATACGTTTTCTTTTCCACGCTGTTTTGTTCCTTTGTGAGTTAGCAAATAAAGTTTTTTCTGTAGAAGATTCGTTTGTAGTACACGAATGCGTCTGCAAAGCTATGAATGTTTTCCAATATGGCAAAGAAAAACCGGATGTTTTTCCGCTGCTTTTGGAAAGTTTTCCGTTTTGCAAACATACATATCTAATTACCAGCTATTTGAAATTTTTAGAAAAGAGAAAAGTTTTCCAAAACAGGAAACCCGCACCATCCTATATATTATAGCGGACGGAAACAATCAGAAACGGTTGAAAACTTTTTCAGCCTAAAAAGAGACGCCGTATCGTTTCTTTTCCTATATTTGCCGAAAAAAGAAACAGATGGAAAGTTTAAAGCAAAGAAGAACCATCCGGAAATATCAAGCCAAGGATATTTCCGACGATTTGTTAAATGATTTGTTTGAATCTGCATTCCGTGCTTCCACCGTAGGGAATATGCAGGCATACAGCGTGGTGGTAACCCGTGACGCAGAGCGGAAGGCCCGTCTGGCGCCTGCCCACTTCAACCAACCCATGGTGCAGGAAGCGCCCGTGGTGCTCACCTTCTGCATCGACCTGCACCGCTTCACCCGCTGGTGCGA
Organism: uncultured Bacteroides sp.; assembly: GCA_949292025.1. Lineage (GTDB taxonomy): Bacteria > Bacteroidota > Bacteroidia > Bacteroidales > Bacteroidaceae > Bacteroides. The sequence continues at coordinate 29,849 of CASEYC010000083.1, forward strand.
ACAGCGCGACGCACACCCCGGCTATGGCAACTTGGAGTGGTTCGTGACCGGCGCCATTGATGCCCTCCTTGTGGCGCAGACCTTCTGCGTGGCCGCCGAAGAGAAAGGCCTGGGCATCTGTTACTTGGGCACCACGACGTACAACCCCGACCAAATCATTGATGCCCTGGAGTTGCCCCAGCTCGTCTTCCCCATCGCCACCGTCACCGTGGGATGGCCCGCCGAGCATCCGGCACAGGTGGATCGCCTGCCGTTGGAAGCCATCGTACACCAAGAAACGTATCACGACTATACACAAGATGACATAGATCGCCTTTATGCCTACAAGGAATCCCTTCCGGAAAACCGGCAATTCATTTTAGAGAACCACAAAGAGACTCTAGCACAAGTATTTACCGACGTGCGCTATACCAAGGAAGATGCCGAAGCCATGTCCAAGCTCATGCTCGAAACCATGCGGAAGCAGGGATTTTGAGCGAGCTACGATTGCTTCCTGATCCTCCATTCCTGCGGATACAAGTTGTTGGCGCGGTTGCCTATGTTTTTCACGAAACCAAGGGGCAAGCCGCGCCACGTCAGCAACACGCCCCCCCGGGGCGCGTCAGCAGGCAAACTGACCGCCTCCCTCCGCAGGTAGGCGATGGCTTGGTCATAATCCACCTCCACGCGGGGAAAGGCATCCGGATGCAAATCCGTGCTCATGGCCAAGGCGTGCTGCGGCAACAGGTCGCGACCTTTCACCTCACCCACCGGGATGCCTGCCTGCAAGATGCGGAGCGAGGGGCGCAAGTGCTCAGCCAAGGATGCCACAGCTGCGGGCAGAGCTGTCAGAAACGCCCCTTTGACCTCCCACACATACTCCTTTCCATCGTCCAGCCAAGACTTGGCCTTTGCTGCCGCCTCTTTCGGGAAGACGGATGCATCAGACTTGCCACGCCCTTTGCGGTGCGCCTTCCGCCCTGCCGGTTCTTGCGCTTCCTCCGCATCGGCGGGCTTGCGCAAGAGAGCAAGGAAGAAGCCTTCACCCCTTGTCCGATGAGGCAGGAAGCGATAGACGGGGAAGTCCTCGCCGGGCAACAAGTTGCCGGCAATCCCCCACCCGTCCGGCACGTCCGGCACCGGATGAATCTCCATCTCCTGCTCGTCGCGCAGCCAGCGCACGTTTTCTTCGTCTTCCATTATATTATAGGTACACGTACTGTAAATCAATATCCCACCCGGCTTCAGGCAAGGCAGGATGTCCGCCAATATGCGCCGTTGGCGTCGCGCGCACAACGCCAAACTTTCCAAGCTCCATTCTTTCGCGGAAGCAGGGTCTTTGCGAAACATTCCCTCGCCCGAACAAGGAGCATCCACCAGGATGACATCGAACAACGCCCCCAAAGGTGTGAAATCCGCCGGATCATTGTGGGTCACCACCACATCCGGGCTGCCCCACTTCGTCAAGTTCTCCGCCAGCACCTGCGCCCGGCTGCGCACCACCTCGTTGGCCACCAGCACACTGCCTTCGGGCAGGACGTCGCAAGCCAAGGTGGACTTTCCGCCCGGCGCAGCACAGAGGTCGAGCATCCGCACAGGCGCATCGCCCACGACATGACGCAACACCCACGCCACGAACATCGAAGACGCCTCTTGCACGTAATACCCTCCGGCATGGAGCAGAGGATCGAACGTGAACGAGGGCCTTTCCGCCAAATAACAGCCCGAAGCACACCACGGCACCGGCTCGCCGGGCAACGGCATATCGGGCACCTTGCGGCGGTTCAGGCGGATGCTGACTACCGGCTCGCCCTGCAAGGCATCAAGGAAGGCGGGAGCATCGACCAAAAGGGCATGGCTCTGCGTGACAAAATCTACGGGCAGGTTCATTGTCATATATCGGTTGGTTCTACGGGATGCAAAGTTACAGGAAGATTTCCACATATCCAACTCCGGGCGAACGCTAAACACGCGCGGTATTGCCTCGCTGGACGCCCTCCACGTAAAGAGCAAAAAGAAATAAGTAAAAATTCCCCATGTCGGGGATTTTATGTACCTTTGCACACCTTTTTATATATAAGTAACAACGACACAGATGAAGAATATCCGCAACTTTTGCATTATCGCCCACATCGACCACGGCAAGTCCACCCTGGCAGACCGCCTGCTGGAATATACCAACACCATACAGGTGACCGAAGGACAAATGCTGGACGACATGGACTTGGAGCGCGAACGTGGCATCACCATCAAGAGCCACGCCATACAGATGGAGTATGAACTGGACGGTGAGAAGTACATCCTCAACCTCATTGACACGCCGGGACACGTGGACTTCTCCTACGAAGTATCCCGCTCCATCGCCGCCTGCGAAGGCGCACTGCTCATCGTGGACGCCTCGCAAGGCGTGCAGGCGCAAACCATATCGAACCTGTATATGGCCATCGAACATGACCTTGAAATCATCCCGGTCATCAACAAATGTGACATGGCCAGCGCCAACCCCGATGAAGTGGAGGACGAAATCATCGAACTCCTTGGCTGCAAACGCGAAGAAATCATCCGTGCCTCTGGCAAGACAGGAATGGGCGTACCCGAGATTCTTGAAGCTGTGGTCCGCCGCATCCCCCACCCCGTAGGCGACGAGGAAGCCCCGTTGCAGGCACTCATCTTCGACTCGGTGTTCAACTCTTTCCGTGGCATCATCGCCTACTTCAAGATTGAGAACGGCGTCATCCGCAAAGGGGACAAAGTGAAGTTCTTCAACACCGGCAAGGAGTATGAAGCTGACGAGGTAGGCGTACTCAAAATGGACTTGGTACCCCGCCAAGAGTTGCGCACAGGCGATGTGGGATACATCATATCTGGCATCAAGACATCGCGCGAGGTCAAGGTGGGCGACACCATCACCCACATCGCGCGACCATGCAAGGAAGCCATTGCCGGTTTCGAGGAAGTGAAGCCTATGGTTTTTGCCGGTGTCTATCCCATAGAAGCCGAGGATTTTGAGGATTTGCGCAGTTCGCTCGAGAAACTCCAACTGAACGACGCATCGCTGACTTTCCAACCGGAATCGTCCTTGGCGCTTGGCTTCGGCTTCCGTTGCGGTTTCCTGGGATTGCTGCACATGGAAATCGTGCAGGAGCGACTGGATCGCGAGTTCGACATGAACGTCATCACCACCGTCCCCAACGTTTCCTACAAAGTTTATGACAAACAAGGCGGTTGCACCGAGGTGCACAATCCGGGCAGCATGCCGGACATCACCCTCATCGACCACATCGAAGAGCCGTATATCCGTGCATCGGTCATCACGCAGACCACCTACATCGGTCCCATCATGACCCTTTGCCTGGGCAAGCGCGGAGAGCTGGTCAAACAAGAATACATCTCCGGCAACCGCGTGGAGATATACTACGACATGCCTCTCGGGGAAATCGTCATCGACTTCTACGACAAGCTGAAAAGCATTTCCAAGGGCTATGCCTCTTTCGACTACCACCCCAACGGCTTCCGTCCATCCAAACTGATCAAGCTGGACATCCTGCTGAACGGAGAACCGGTGGATGCACTCTCCACCCTGACACACGTGGACAATGCCTACGACCTGGGTCGCCGCATGTGCGAGAAGTTGAAAGAACTTATCCCCCGCCAGCAGTTCGAGATAGCCATACAGGCTGCCATCGGCGCTAAAATCATCGCGCGAGAGACCATCAAGGCCGTCCGCAAGGACGTTACAGCCAAGTGTTATGGTGGTGACGTCAGCCGCAAGCGCAAGCTCTTGGAAAAGCAGAAACGCGGAAAGAAACGCATGAAGCAGATAGGCACGGTCGAAGTGCCGCAGAAGGCCTTCTTAGCTGTCCTCAAGCTGGATTAAAAGGAATATGTTGCACAACATAGTTTAGTAACATCCTGCACATACTTGCACATCTGCCGGATAATTTCTAATTTGCGCCCCGCTAAAGTTAAGGACGTGCGCAGGCATGTCAAGTATTCACACATTATATTATATATAATATCATGAAAGTTTATCAAACCCATGAAATTAAAAACATCGCCCTCTTGGGCAATGACGGTGCAGGAAAAACCACTCTCACGGAAGCTCTGCTCTATGAGAGTGGTATCATAAAACGCCGCGGCAGAATCACTGCCAAAAATACAGTCAGCGACTACTTCCCCGTGGAGCAAGAGTATGGCTATTCAGTATTCTCTACTGTATACCACGTGGAGTGGAACGGAAAGAAACTCAATATCATCGACTGCCCGGGCAGCGATGACTTTGTAGGCGCAGCCATCACCGCCCTGAATGTTACAGACACGGCTATCCTTCTGCTCAACGGGCAGTATGGCGTCGAAGTGGGCACACAGAACCACTTCCGCTACACCGAAAAGCTGGGCAAGCCTGTCATCTTCCTGGTCAACCAGCTGGACAGCGACAAGTGCGACTATGACCACCTGCTGGAGCAGCTCAAAGGCATCTACGGCTCCAAGGTAGTGCCCGTACAGTACCCCCTCAACCCTGGTCCTGACTTCAACGCCCTCATCGACGTGCTGCTGATGAAGAAATACTCTTGGGGACCCGAAGGCGGTGCGCCCACCATTGAACCCATCCCCGAAGAAGAGATGGAAAAGGCCACAGCCTGGCACAAGGCTCTCGTGGAAGCTGCCGCAGAACATGATGAAGCTTTGATGGAAAAATTCTTCGAAGCCGACTCCCTCACCGAGGACGAAATGCGCGAAGGCATCCGCAAAGGACTTGCCGCCCGCGGCATGTTCCCCGTGTTCTGCGTATGTGCAGGCAAGGATATGGGCGTACGTCGCCTGATGGAGTTCTTGGGCAACGTCGTGCCTTTCGTAGACGAAATGCCTCCCGTGCATAACACCCGTGGTGAAGTCATCACTCCCGACCCCGCAGCACCGACTTCGCTCTACTTCTTCAAGACTGCTGTAGAGCCTCACATCGGCGACGTACAATACTTCAAAGTCATGTCCGGCAAGGTACATGAAGGCGAAGACTTCTCCAATGCCGACCGTGGGTCCAAGGAGCGCATGGCACAGTTGTTTGTTTGCGCAGGCGCCAACCGCATCAAAGTGGAAGAACTCGTTGCAGGTGACATAGGTTGCACCGTGAAGCTGAAAGACGTACACACAGGCAATACCCTCAACGCCAAGGGAGCGGAAAACCGCTTCAACTTCATCAAGTTCCCCAACTCCAAGTATTCCCGCGCCATCCGTCCGGTGAACGAAGCGGACACAGAAAAGATGATGTCCATCCTCAACCGCATGAGAGAGGAAGACCCCACGTGGGTAGTAGAGCAATCCAAGGAATTGCGCCAAACCATCGTCCATGGTCAGGGAGAATTCCACCTCCGCACATTGAAGTGGCGTTTGGAGAACAACGAGAAATTGCCCATCATCTACGAAGAGCCCCGCATTCCTTACCGTGAAACGATCACCAAGGCTGCCCGTGCGGATTATCGCCACAAGAAGCAGTCGGGCGGTGCCGGACAGTTTGGCGAGGTTCATCTGATAGTAGAACCTTACTACGAAGGTATGCCTGCACCGGATACTTATAAATTCAACGGCCAGGAATTCAAGATGAACGTGAAGTCCACCGAAGAAATTCCTTTGGAATGGGGCGGCAAGCTCGTCTTCGTCAACAGCGTGGTAGGCGGTGCCATTGATGCGCGCTTCATGCCTGCTATCCTCAAGGGCGTCATGTCCCGCATGGAGCAAGGCCCGTTGACAGGTTCCTACGCCCGCGACGTACGTGTCATCGTCTATGACGGCAAGATGCACCCCGTAGACTCCAACGAAATCTCTTTCATGCTGGCCGGACGCCACGCCTTCAGCGACGCCTTCAAGAACGCAGGTCCCAAGATTTTGGAGCCTATTTATGATGTAGAAGTATTCGTTCCATCGGACAAAATGGGTGACGTAATGAGCGATTTGCAAGGCCGCCGCGCCATGATCATGGGCATGAGCAGCGAGGCAGGTTACGAGAAGTTGGTAGCCAAGGTTCCTTTGAAGGAAATGTCTTCCTACTCCACTGCCCTCAGTTCACTCACCGGTGGTCGCGCTTCCTTTATCATGAAGTTCGCCAGCTATGAACTTGTTCCGGGCGACGTACAAGAAAAGTTAATCAAGGAGTTCGAAGCCAAGCAGAGCGAAGACTAAATTCTTTCCGGATTTCTATCCGACATCATGTAGAAATGAGCCGTTGTTATCCCGAAATGGGGACAACGGCTTTTTTACAACATCTTTGCCAAATAATCTGCGCAAACATTTGGGAAAACATTTAATTTTTTATTAAATTTGCAAACCAAACAAATCTTGGCTTTGTTATATTGCTTAAATAACGACACAAAAGCAAAGATTCAGTTAATTAACAAGAATCGCACGGTTAAATCAGGTTAATCCGTTCGGCATGTTAATTAGGGTTAGTTAATTTTGCCGCTATGAAAAAGTCAACGATATGGATTTTAGGCATCGTTATGGGGCTGTCCTTTCTTAGTTTGCTGTATCTCCAGATCAGCTACATTGAGAAGATGGCCAAGATGCGTAACGAGCAATTTGATGAATCGGTGAAGCGTGCCTTGATGGCCGCTTCCAAGGATGTGGAGTCGGAAGAAGTCGAACGCTGGTTGCGCGAAGACATCTCCGAAGCCGAGAAAAAGGCGTGGGAACAATCGAGGGGCAACGGAGTGACGCAGTCGCAACGCATTGAAATGTCATTGTCGAACGGCATCATCCATTCGCATTCTTCCTTAGAGTTCAAGAACTTCAGTAAAGAGCCTTCGCGACTGCCGCGCGCCATGATTTCACGCAAGCATGGGGTCAAGACCATTCCCAAGACCTCGCGCACCTTGGCCGACATGTACAAAGAAAGGTTCTTGTATCAACGGGCATTGGTGGACGAAGTGGTTTGGCAGATGATTTACCAAGCCAGCAACAAGCCTTTGCAAGAGCGCGTGAACTTCAAGAAACTGGACGAGTTCATCCAGTCGGGTTTGGTGGACAACGGCATAGACCTGCTCTACCATTTCAAGGTGATAGACGGGGAAGGCCGTGAGGTATACCGTTGCGGAGACTATACGGACGTGGGAAGCGAACATTCGTATTCACAACCCCTCTTCCTCAACGACCCTCCAGCACGGATGAGCGTGGTGAAAATACATTTTCCCGAACGGCAGAATTATATCTATGATTCCATCGGGTTTATGATACCATCCATGATATTCACGTTTGTGTTGTTGATTACCTTTATCTTCACCATCTACGTGGTGTTCAGGCAGAAGAAACTGACGGAGATGAAAAACGATTTCATCAACAACATGACGCATGAGTTCAAGACACCGATATCGACCATCTCACTGGCCGCACAAATGTTGAAAGACCCTGCTGTAGGCAAGTCCCCGGCGATGTTTCAGCATATATCGGGTGTCATAAATGATGAGACGAAGCGCCTGCGCTTCCAGGTGGAGAAAGTGTTGCAAATGTCCATGTTCGACCGTCAGAAAGCCACTTTGAAGATGAAGGAACTGGACGTGAATGAGTTGATCACGGGTGTAGTCAACACGTTTGCCTTGAAAGTGGAGCGCTACAACGGCAAGATAGACACAGAGTTGGAAGCGGAAGACCCCTTCGTCGAGGCGGACGAGATGCACATCACCAACGTGATATTCAACTTGATGGACAATGCCGTGAAATACAAGCGTGCGGATGAAGACCTGCACTTGGTGGTTCGGACATGGAACGAGCCGGACAAAGTGATGATTTCCGTGCAAGACAATGGCATCGGCATCAAGAAGGAAAATTTGAAAAAGATATTCGATAAATTCTACCGCGTGCATACGGGTAATCTGCACGACGTGAAAGGATTCGGACTCGGCTTGGCATACGTCAAGAAAATCATTACCGATCATAAAGGCACCATTCGAGCCGAGAGCGAACTGAATGTAGGCACCAAATTTATTATTGCATTACCTTTACTTAAAAATTGATAGGAATATGGACGAGAAATTACGTATTTTATTGTGCGAGGATGACGAAAACCTGGGCATGCTCCTGCGGGAATATTTGCAGGCAAAAGGCTATGCCGTAGAATTGTGTCCCGATGGCGAAGCTGGCTACAAGGCTTTCTTAAAGAACAAATATGATTTGTGCGTGTTTGATGTCATGATGCCCAAGAAGGATGGTTTCACACTGGCACAGGAAGTGCGGGCAGCCAATGCCGAAGTCCCTATTATCTTCTTGACTGCCAAGACGTTGAAAGAAGACATCCTGGAAGGCTTCAAGATCGGCGCAGACGATTACATCACCAAGCCTTTCAGCATGGAAGAGCTGACTTTCCGCATTGAGGCCATCTGGCGTCGCGTGCGTGGCAAGAAAAACAAACAGAGCAATATCTACAAGATTGGCAAATTTACATTCGACACCCAGAAGCAGATTCTCTCCACACCGGAGAAAGCTACCAAGCTGACCACCAAGGAGAGCGAATTGCTGGGATTGCTCTGTGCACACGCCAACGAAATCCTTCAGCGCGACTTTGCCTTGAAGACCATCTGGATAGATGACAATTACTTCAACGCCCGCAGCATGGATGTGTACATCACCAAGTTGCGCAAGCACTTGAAGGAAGACGACTCCATCGAAATCATCAACATCCACGGCAAAGGCTACAAACTGATTACCCCCGATCAGGATTGATTTTAGGTGAATAATTAGACTGAGAAAGGCTACTCCGGCATTGTCCGGGTGGCCTTTTTTGTTTTGCGAAACAATGGCAACGCTTTTGCGAGGAAGAGGCGACGTCTTTGTCTTGCGAAAGCAGAAGATAATCGCTACCTTTGCCACACGAAAAAAATCAAAGCGACAAGAATGAATCAACTTCTTAAAATAGCAGTTCTGCTTGGCTTGTTGTCTGCGTCAGGCGCACAAGCACAGGACAAATCTTTTGCACCGCCTTTCGACTTTCCGCTCACATTCAGCGGCAACTTCGGGGAGATACGCGCCAATCATTTCCACGGAGGGCTTGACTTCAAGACTGGAGGCGTAAGCGGCAAGCCAGTGCGGGCTTTGGCAGATGGATATGTGTCACGCATACGGGTCACCCATGGCTCGGGATATGTGCTTCATGTCACCTACAAGAATGGTTATACCACAATAAACCGCCACCTGAGTGCCTTTGTAGGCGAGATGGCGCGCCGGGTGGAGGATTTGCAATACGAGAAAGAGAGTTGGGAGGTAGATATTACTCCATCGCCCGAAGAATATCCCGTACACACCGGTCAGGTGATTGCCCTGAGCGGCAACACAGGTTATTCCTTCGGTCCCCATCTGCATCTGGATTTGATAGAAGACGAAACAGGCGAGAGTGTGGATCCCCTACCCTTCTTCAAGAAGAATGTGCGCGACCATACGGCTCCCCGCGCACAGGGCATCATGCTCTTCCCCCAACGCGGAGAAGGTGTGGTGAATGGCAGCCAAAAGCCCCAATCCTTCCCGTTGAAGCCGAAGAAACCGGTCACGGCTTGGGGATTGGTGGGCATCGGCATACGGGCATACGACCACATGGAGGGTGTCTCCAACCGCTATGGAGTACATACCGTGGTGCTGGAAGTGGATAGCCAGGAGGTCTTCCGCAGCGTGGTAGGCCGCTTCAGCGATGAAGAAAACCGCTACATCAACTCCTGGACCTACGGACAATACATGAAATCCTTCATCGACCCGGGCAACCACCTGCGCATGCTTCACGCCTCGAACGGAAACCGGGGGCTGGTGATGATTGACGAGGAACGCCCCTACCGCTTCACCTATACCCTGAGTGATGCCTTGGGCAATACCTCCAAAGTCAGTTTCACGGTATTGGGCAAACGGATGGAGGTGAAGCCCGTGCAACATCGGGAGAAGTACACCCTGCATTGGGACAAGGTCAATGTCTTGCAAGAGCCTGGCTTGCACCTGGTCATCCCCAAAGGAATGCTTTATGAAAATGCGTACCTGGATTATGCTGTCCGCGCAGACAGCGGAGACATTGCCCTGACCTACCGACTGAACGACACGAACATACCCCTGCACAGCTATTGCGACATGAGCATAGGCTTGCGCCGGATGCCCGTGGCCGACACCACCAAATACTATGTGGCAGGCATCAACCGACGTGGAAAAAAATACTATGTGGGCGGACACTATGAAGCCGGACGAATGAAAGTGCGCATCCGCGAATTGGGCACTTACACAGTAGCCGTGGACACCCTTCCTCCCGTATTGACCCCGGTCAATCCTAAAAACTGGGGAGGCAACGGGCGCATCGTGCTCAAGGCAAAAGACAAGGAGACGGGCATCCGAACCTACCGTGGCATCATAGACGGACACTATGCCCTCTTCGGCAAGCCCAATTCCATCAACGACAACCTGGTATGCGAACTGAAGCACGCCCGGATAGAAAAAGGAAAGACCCACCGGCTGGAAATGACCGTGACGGACGCTTGCGGCAACCAGACAACGGAATTTTACGACTTCACCTGGTAAACGGATTATTCATCAAATACTAAAAACAATATGAACATCAAAAGATTGACACTCACCCTGCTCTTGGTGACGGCCGTGGCCACTTACCTGCCCGCTTGCACTAACCTGATTGTGGGCAAGAACGCCTCGACGGACGGCTCCACCATCGTATCCTATTCTGCCGACTCCTACGGATTGTTCGGCGAGTTGTATCATTATCCGGCTGCTGTCTACCCCAAAGGCACGATGATGGACATCCACGAATGGGACACCGGCAAATACTTAGGACAGATAGAGCAAGCCCGCCAGACGTACAACGTCATTGGCAACATGAACGAATTCCAGTTGACCATCGGCGAAACCACCTTCGGCGGACGTCCGGAGCTGGTGGATACACTGGGCATCATCGACTACGGAAGCCTGATCTACCTCGCCTTGCAACGCTCCCGCAACGCCCGCGAAGCCATCAAGGTGATGACCGAGCTGGTGCAGGAGTATGGTTACTACAGCAGTGGCGAATCCTTCACCATCGCCGACCCCAACGAGATTTGGATTATGGAGATGATAGGCAAAGGTCCCGGCGTGCGCGGTGCCGTCTGGGTGGCTGTCCGGGTGCCCGACGATTGCATCTCGGCACACGCCAACCATAGCCGCATCCACCAGTTCGACTTGGACGACAAGGAGAATTGCCTGTATTCGCCCGATGTCATCTCCTTTGCCCGCGAAAAAGGTTACTTCAGCGGTGTGAACAAGGATTTCAGCTTCTCCAAAGCCTACGCCCCCACCGGTTTTGGCGAGTTGCGCTATTGCGAAGCCCGCGTGTGGAGTTATTATAACATGTTCACCGACGACGGACAGAAATACCTTTCTTATATAGAAGGCAACGACCCCACGCCGATGCCCCTCTTTGTGAAGCCCAACCGCAAGCTCTCCGTGCAGGATGTGAAGAACGCCATGCGCGACCACTACGAAGGCACTCCTCTGGACATTACCCAGGACTTCGGTGCTGGTCCTCACCACGCCCCCTACCGCTTGTCCCCCCTGGACTTCGAGGTGGACGGACAGAAATACTTCAACGAGCGTCCTATCTCCACCCAACAAACAGGCTTCGTATTCGTAGCACAAATGCGGGCCGACCTTCCTGATGCCATCGGAGGTGTCTTGTGGTTCGGCACGGATGATGCCAACATGACGGTCTTCACGCCGGTATATTGCTGCACGGACAAGGTGCCCGTTTGCTACTCCCGCGTGGATGGTGCCGACTACATCACCTTCTCTTGGAATTCCTCCTTCTGGATATTCAACTGGGTGGCCAACATGGTGTATCCCCGCTATGACCTCCAAATAGGCGACGTGCGTGCCACACAGCAGGAATTGGAGAACACGCTCAATGCCGCCCAGCCGGGCATCGAATCCGCCGCCTTGAAGCTGTGGGAGACTGACCCCGAACAAGCCAAGACGCTCCTGACCAACTACACGAACCTCACCGCCCAAAGCACGTTCGACACGTGGAAGCGTCTGGGCGAGTACTTGGTGGTAAAGTATAGCGATGGCGTCATCCGCCGCACCAACCCGGACGGCACCTTCCAGCGCAACGCCATCGGCCAGCCCGCAGGCGTCATACGCCCCGGATATCCCGAAGATTTCCTGAAAGAATATGTTAAACAGACAGGAGAGCGATATAAAATGCCCGAATAATTTGCCAGTTCATATTATCTCACTATCTTTGTGGAAATTAATAAAGAGAACTTGGTACACAAGAATTAACTATCTAATTTATTAATATATCATGGAGAATCAAGAACTCATCAAACAAGTGACTGAAAAGGCCGAACAGTGGTTGACCCCTGCATACGATGCAGAAACCCAGGCCGAAGTGAAACGTATGCTGGAAAACGAGGACAAGACCGAGTTGATAGACAGCTTCTACAAGGATTTGGAATTTGGCACGGGCGGCCTGCGTGGCATCATGGGTGCCGGCAGCAACCGCATGAACATCTATACCGTGGGTGCCGCCACCCAGGGTCTGGCCAACTACCTGAACAAGAACTTCAAGGACTTGGAGCAAATCTCCGTGGTTGTGGGACACGACTGCCGCAACAACAGCCGCAAGTTTGCTGAAATCTCTGCAGCCATCTTCTCGGCCAACGGCATCAAAGTCTATCTCTTTGACGACCTGCGCCCGACGCCTGAAGTTTCCTTTGCCATCCGCCACTTGGGTTGCCAGAGCGGAATCAACATCACCGCCAGCCACAACCCGCGCGAGTACAACGGCTACAAGGCCTATTGGGATGATGGCGCACAGGTACTGGCCCCGCACGACACGGGCATCATCGAGGAAGTGAACAAGGTGAAGATTGACGACATCAAGTTCAACGGCAACAAGAACCTGATTCAAATCATCGGTGAAGACGTGGACAAAGTTTACCTGGACATGGTACACGGCATTTCCATCGACCCCGCCGTCATCAAACGCCAGAAAGACCTGTGCATCGTCTACACGCCGCTGCACGGCGCAGGCCGCACGCTGATCCCCCGCTCGCTGAAGGAATGGGGCTTTGAAAATGTGCACTGCGTGGAAGAGCAGATGGTGAAGGACGGCAACTTCCCCACCGTTGTTTCGCCGAACCCCGAGAACGCCGAAGCATTGACCTTGGCTATCAAGCTCGCCAAGCAACTGGATGCGGACATCGTGATGGCCAGCGACCCGGATGCCGACCGCGTGGGCATGGCCTGCAAGAACGACAAAGGCGAATGGGTGCTCATCAACGGCAACCAGACGTGCCTCATCTTCCTCTACTACATCATCCGCAACCGCCTCGCCATGGGCAAGATGAAGCCCAATGACTTCATCGTGAAGACCATCGTGACAACGGAACTCATCAAGGCCGTGGCCGACAAGAACAACATCGAGATGCGCGACTGCTACACGGGCTTCAAGTGGATTGCCCGCGAAATCCGCCTGAGCGAAGGCAAGCAGCAGTACATCGGTGGTGGTGAAGAGAGCTATGGCTTCTTGGCCGAGGACTTCGTACGTGACAAGGACGCCGTATCCGCCTGCTCCCTCTTGGCCGAGATTTGTGCTTGGGCCAAGGACCAAGGCAAGACGCTGTATGACATCCTGATGGAAATCTACGTGGAATACGGCTTCTCGAAGGAGATGACCGTCAACGTGGTGAAGCCCGGAAAGACCGGCGCCGAGGAAATCCAAAAGATGATGAGCGACTTCCGCGCCAATCCTCCGAAGGAAATCGGCGGTTCGCCCGTGGCTTTAATCAAGGACTACAAGGTGCTGAAGGCAACGGACGGCCAAGGCAACATGACCGACCTGGTTATGCCCGAAACCTCCAACGTGCTGCAATACTTCACTGAGGATGGCACGAAGATTTCCGTACGCCCGTCGGGCACGGAGCCTAAGATCAAGTTCTACATCGAGGTCAAGGGGCAGATGAAGTGTGCCGGATGCTACGAAAAGGCTTGTGCTGAAGCTGAACAAAAAGTGGAAGCTGTCCGCAAGTCGTTGGGCATCTGATAAGCACTTCTGCAAGGCGCGGATTTCGCGGACGACACGGACAGATAAAACCCTGTTCGCGGAATCGGCGTAATCCGCGCCTTATTTCTACCGGCTCAAGACGCCATCTTTTTATTAATGACAATATAACTGACCAATCCGACAAGCAGACAAGCCAACGCACTGCCCAAAACGGTGTTGCTAATCTGATGGGTAAACGCGCACAGTATCAGGATGAATACCCCTGCGAAGATAAGAACAAGCCCCAAGTTTCTTAATATGCCCTTTGCCATACGGATATGAATTGGTGATGAATAATACTGCAAAGGTAGCTTTCTTGCTCCTTTTTCCCCTCATGCGAAGGCATAAAATTGAAATTAAAGCCCTATTTGTTTGTCATTCAAAATAAAATGCCTACCTTTGCACCGCTTTTTAACAAATAACACCAAATTATTTATTTAAACAAGTATGAATCAATACGAAACCGTTTTCATTTTGACTCCCGTTTTGTCTGATGCACAGATGAAGGAAGCGGTAGAGAAATTCAAAGGCATCCTTACTGCTGAAGGTGCTGAGATTGTAAATGAAGAAAACTGGGGACTGAAGAAGCTGGCTTATCCCATTCAGAAGAAGTCCACAGGTTTCTATCAGCTGATTGAGTTCAAGGCAGAACCCACTGTCATTGAGAAGCTGGAAGTAAACTTCCGTCGTGATGAGCGCGTCATCCGTTTCCTGACGTTCAAGCAGGACAAGTACGCTGCCGAATATGCTGAAAAGAGAAGAAGTATGAAATCAACTAAAAAGGAGGATTAATCATGGCACAACAAGTTCAATCAGAAATCAGATATTTAACTCCGCCCTCAGTAGACGTTAAGAAGAAGAAATACTGCCGTTTCAAGAAGAGCGGTATCAAGTACATTGACTACAAGGATCCCGAATTCCTGAAGAAATTCTTGAATGAGCAGGGTAAAATCCTTCCGCGCCGCATCACCGGTACTTCCTTGAAGTATCAGCGTCGCGTGGCTCAAGCTGTGAAGAGAGCCCGCCACTTGGCTTTGCTGCCTTATGTAACTGACATGATGAAATAATAGGAGGAGGATAGTATGGAAATCATTTTGAAAGAAGACGTAATAAACTTGGGTTATAAGAACGACATTGTAACCGTTAAGTCCGGATATGGCCGTAACTACCTCATCCCCACGGGTAAGGCTGTCATCGCTTCTCCGGCTGCCAAGAAAATGCTGGCCGAAGAGTTGAAACAACGCGCTCACAAGCTGGAAAAAATCAAAAAGGATGCCGAGGAATTGGCTGCCAAGCTGGAAGGCGTATCGCTGAAGATTGCTACGAAGGTCAGCGCCACAGGCACCATCTTCGGTTCTGTAGGCAATATCCAGATTGCAGACGAGCTGGCCAAATTGGGTCACAACATCGACCGCAAGCTCATCACTGTCAAGGAAGCTGTCAAGGAAGTAGGCAACTACAAGGCACTTGTCCGCCTGCACAAGGAAGTTTCTGTAGAGATTCCTTTCGAAGTCGTAGCAGAAGAAGAGGCTTGATAGAGCTGATTCCCAATCAAGACATAAAGAGAAGGTGTATCGTAATGAGCGATGCACCTTCTTTGTATAATCGAGTAGGAGGAGAACGAAGTAGTTTTCTTCCTACTTTCGTTTTCCGACCTCTCACACCACCGTACGTGCCGTTCGCATACGGCGGTTTCAAGTTTTCTCATCTTACGATGCAAACTCAGATTCCACCTCGCAGTGAACACCCTTGCCCTTGACTGTATGATTCCTGCTATTAGGGCTCATTGGGGACTTACACCCGTTAGCTAATATCCATGCCGAGCATACCAAAAAAAGAAGGTGCGCTTTTTGACACACCTTCTTTTTAATACCGCACAAAGGTTCAGCAAAAAAACAATAGCGACTGCTACTATTAAGTTCATAGTGTGACAGTCGCTATTGCTGCATATAAAGGTTTAGGACCTGTGGTTTATCGAATGCTTAGGTCTACAGTCAACAAAATTATTCAAATCTTGGCGTGCCTGTATAACTGATATAGTGAGTCTTTTCATACCCATCAGTCATACTGATTAACAGCGTCACGGTTTCTCCTTCGTAGCTGATAGTCAGGGTACCTTCAGTCATGGGATTGTAATAAGGAGCTTCAGCCGTGCCATAAGCAGCTGCATTGAAATAGCCAGCACCAGAGCCAAGGCTATATGTACCAGCCTTGGGCTTGCCATCTTCCACATCGAATAAGCCTATCGAGTAATAAACATATTCCGGATTATAAGGCAACTCAAAGTCTTCCGGTATTTCCTGTTCAGAAACATAGAGTGCAAAGTATGTCATTCCCATCATGTTGGCTACCCGACCTGCCACATAAGGTTCAGTAAACATATAATCCGCCGTTATCTCAGCACCTGCTTGCGCCACCGTAAACTCGGCATTCAGCTCAGCATCTCCATAAGTATATTTAACGGCAACTACAGCTTCACGGGATTCTATTGAAGCATTAGCTTTCGCCTCAACAGCAATCTCCGCATTATCAGTGCAGGTCAAAGTAACCCAATCAGCTTCTGTCGTTGCAGAAAGTTCACCATCAGCAGCAGGATTATCTATGGTGCAAGAAACCACAGAAGAACCACCCTCTGCACCTACATTCAATACTGCACCATCCAAGTCTACACTCAACGTAGGAGGAACTACCTGTTCATCATCGTCACAACTCACCAACATCGTGGCAGAGACAGCCATTGCGGCTAAAAATACAAATTTGTTCATTTTCTAAACTTTTTAATTAATTATTACGTGATAAAATTATCTATCTATCAGGTCATCTACAAATTATCTTGGATTATCTCCGGAACAAACGCAAGGACTTGCTAACAATGCGCGGTGCAGCCAACGGTTTCCACTCTGTCGGTGCCAGAGTCTTGGTGGTTGCCGTAGCTGTCGGTTGAGGCAAATGTGCTTGGTCGAAAGCCGTAAATTCATCATAATCATAAACCCATCCGCTTCCATAAGCAGTACTCATCACACGTTTGTAAATAGCCTCACGCGAAGGCACATTGAAGCCGTTTTGATTATGACGCATCATGCTGTCGTCCGTCGGACGCCAGGCACCCGTCCAATACGAACAAGCACCTTGATACAATCCCAAGGTTTGCCCATTGGCATCCACACCCTGATAACGAGGGTCAGCCAAGAAACGACTCCACAACACCTTTTCAGGATCATCAGTAAAGTCGACATTCACAAACCAACCGATAGCCTGGTTATTACGATACTGCTCTACCAAGTAAGCCGGGATTTCGCCGTTTGTTCATAGGAATACTCGTCAATCAACTTGGCCAGTCCATGCCCCAGGGCTGACGCATTACTTAATAGACTGAGAATCAAATCATGTTAAATAAATTTAGTGATAAGCTTTATTTATAATTGCTATTTTTATACTTTTGCCCATATATCACGTTTAAAAAAAGCAGCCAATGGAAATCATCTCAA
>CASEYC010000084.1 GCA_949292025.1 uncultured Bacteroides sp.
AGGACTTTCGGGGACGATGTTTGGGACGGGACGCCTGCTTGATGATTTGGTACAGTTTGTCTATTCTGGGGAAGGGTGTCGTTTGTTGTTGATGGGAGATACGGCACAGTTGCCCCCTGTGGGTGAAGAGCTCAGTCCGGCTTTGTTTGCAGAGGCATTGAGGGGCTATGGCTTGGAAGTTGTTGAGGCTGATTTAACACAAGTCGTTCGTCAGGAACAACAATCGGGCATTTTGTGGAATGCTACCCGACTACGTAGACTTATAGCGGAAGATGCTATGGATACATTACCGCCTGTACGGGTATCTTGTTTTCCTGATGTCAAAATACTTCCTGGTAATGAATTGATTGATGCTTTGTCGACCTGTTATGATCAGGATGGGATAGATGAGACGATTGTCATTTGTCGTTCTAATAAACGGGCAAATATTTATAATCAAGGTATACGATCACAAATTTTGTGGCGCGAGGAGGAATTGGAAGGAGGAGACCTTTTGATGGTAGCCAAGAATAATTATTATTGGACGGAGAAAGAGCTGGATTTCATTGCCAATGGTGAAACGGCGGTGGTACGCCGGGTGAGACGCACGACGGAAATGTATGGTTTCCGCTTTGCGGATGTCTTGTTGTCTTTCCCCGACTGGCAGGATACGGAGCTGGAAGCCCGTTTGTTGCTTGATACACTTCACTGTGACGCACCTGCCCTGTCACGTGAAGATAATGAACGGCTCTTTCAGACAGTGATTGAAGACTATGCAGACTTACCCTTAAAGAAGGAGCGGATGAAGAAAATGAAGGCCGACCCTTACTACAATGCCTTGCAAGTGAAATATGCTTATGCCGTGACGTGCCACAAGGCACAGGGTGGGCAATGGAAGAATGTGTTCTTGGATCAGGGATATGTGGCTGACGACTACCTGACACCGGATTATTTTCGTTGGCTTTACACTGCGTTCACCCGGGCTACGGGGACGGTCTATCTGGTCAATTACCCGTTGGATCGGACGGAGTGACCGGACGGGGAGGGAATGATTGGCGCGTCATATGCCGGCTCAGGAAGGTTTGCATGATACCCCGCACACCCAGATAGGACAGGAAGGCCAGCCAGAGGGCATGGTTACCCCATGCGTGGTACAACCCGTAATATAAGAGAAAGAAGCAGGCTGACGCTGCCGCCATGGATTGCAGCATTCCCCGCGTATTGGTGGCACCAATATATATACCGTCCCAGATGAAGGCTGCCATGCCGACCATGGGGATGGCCAAGGCCCATCCTAGATAGCTTCTGGCGGCATCTATCACTCTCAATTCGTCAGTCAGCAGGCCCAGGAAAGTGTCGCCGCCTATGGCATAGGCAACGGTGAACAGTCCGGCCATGACACCTCCCCATGCGAACAAGTGTTTCCGTGTACGGCTGTAGGCTGGATAGTCACAAGCCCCGACATGTTTGCCGATGAGAGCTTCGCCGGCGTAAGCAAACCCATCCATGATGTAGGAATAGAGCGTAAACAACTGCATCAGCAGCGTGTTGACAGCCAGTATGATTTCTCCTTGTTCGGCACCGGCGGCGGTGAAGAACAGAGTCACCGCTACCAAGCAGAGCGTGCGCAGAAAGATGTCCCGGTTGACTTGGAAAAAATGTCGCATGGTTTCCTGCCGCCATAGTCCCTCTTTGCGGAAATGTTTCCACAGGTGTCCATAGTGGCGTATCCACAGGCCTATTCCCATCAGGAAACCGGCGTATTGGGCTATCAGCGTGCCCAGCGCCACGCCCTCCACCTTCAGTCCGCCCACATATACCAGGCAGAGGCTGGCGGCGATGTTCACCAGGTTCTGTGTGATGGCGATGGCCATCGGGATGCGGGAGTCCTGCATGCCGATGTACCAGCCGGTCAGGCCGTAGAGGCCCAACATGGCGGGGGCGCCCCAGATGCAGATATGGAAATAGGTTTGGGCCAGTTCCTTGATTTCCTCCGTGGGATGGATGAAGAGGAAGGCCATTTCCCTGATGGGGACTTGGAGGACGATGAGGACAAAAGCGGCCGCCATCCCGATACCGATGGACCGTACGGCCATCTGGACGATATCGACGGATGAATGTTTGCCGTAGAGCTGGGCAGTCATGCCACTGGTGCCCATGCGCAGGAAGGCGAAGAGCCAGTAGATGATGTTGAACAGCATGCTGCCTACCGCGATGGCTCCGATGTAGGCGGCATTGCCGAGATGTCCGACGATGGTCACGTCCACCAGTCCCAGCAGAGGGACGGTGATGTTCGACACGATGGACGGCAGGGCGATGTTCAGTATGTGCTTGTCTATTCCTTTCATCTTTCTTCTGTTTTTGTGTAAAAACGAATGTCCGCAAGAAGCCGATGTCAATCCGGCGGGAAGAGGACGACTAAGTAGTGACGTGACCTACACTCATCCGGGACACTCCCTGAAATCAAGTTACTCTGTTTATAGAATCCAGTAACTTGATTTGTGGAATCAAGTAACTTGATTCCTACAGCACTCCGTACGTTGGCAAGGCAAGGGTACGGAGTAGCTGATGTAAAGTCGATAAAAAGACTTGGCTTCATGCGGAATTCATGTTTCGTTAAATGCCCACGATACCTTGTGGATTTCAATTAATTGCGCGTCACCCAGAAGTCACATTGCCCCGTGCCCAGCAGTCCCTGCCCGTCCGTACCTTCCACCACGCCGACAAAGCCGGTGTTGATGTCCGAACAGTAGAACTCCACTTCTGCCTCTCCGTTCCCGTCCGTCACCAGGTCGGGCAGCCACAACAGCGTGTTGCGGGCATCGGGAATGGGGCTTTTCATGTCCCACTCATCGGGTTGGTAGAATTCACGTTTGCCGTAATAGCCTTTGGTGCGGTAGATGTTGTTCATGCGCAATAATTCCTCTTCAGTATAATAAGGGCCTTCATAAATGATACTTGTTCTATCTTCTACAATAAAGTATTTCCCGTTGTCAAAGTATTTAAATTTGGCAATTTCATAAGGTTTCCCGTTGACCGGTTTCTGTCGTCCCTTTGCCGGGCATCTCCCTATTGGATTGTGATGGGCATTATAATCCGGTCTGTAGTTTATCAAATAATGACAAGTCGTACATACGAATGGAGCGTTGATGTCCGTTTGTGCCAGACTGTCCAGCCGTCCCATGAGCTTGTCGCGGAACACGTGCACCCTGTCTGCCTTTACCGTCACTTCCGACAACAGGATGCTGCTGTCACGGCTGACCACCGGATAGTCCGCTTCTTCCTCCATACGTCTGTTCTGCATGCAGGCATGATACATCCGGCGGGGTTTCCGCAGGCTGTCCGCATGCCCGAACAGGTCTTCAAAAGCCACGGAGGGCTTGTAACGGCCCTTGTCCAGCAGGGGCTTGACGTACACATAGCCGCCCCGCAGCCTCTCCATCTGTTCGGTCGGCACCGTGAACCTTCCCTGTGTGTCGGCCATCAGGATTTCCGCATTCCCGTCGGGACCGAACACCTGTACCAGCTGTTCCGTGCCTCCCACTTCCTTCAGGCCTTTCTTTGTCCCGATGGTCTGCACCCCGTTGATTTCATCGGACAGGAATACCGCAGCGACCGTTGCCGTGTCCCCCGACTCCCATACATACCGCCGCCAGCCCTGCGTCAGCAACAGCAGGTCCAGCGATTCCAGGCGGTCCTTGTTTCCCTCATCGAAGTAATAGCCCGGATTGTGGATGTTTCCCCGGATTTCCGTAGAGAGGTAACAATAGGAAAGCAAGGTTTCCGGCGTTCCCTCGTGTATGTATGCCTTGTCGAACAGGCTCAGTCCCAAGTTTGCCCGTACGGGATGTCCGTCCTCATCCGTCACACGCACTGTCAGCGTGCCTTTGTCCCTTATCCGATAGCGTGCCTTGTCCAGCTTCACCTCGATGTGCAGCCGCTTCCGCGGATGCACGTACACCAGCCGTTCCGCCATAGGACGCATGGTTTCGTCATACAGGGTGAACGCCGCGATGCCCTGCTGCGCGAATGTCTCCACAGGCATACGCACCCGAAGGCTGCCGTGCAGGGTGGCTTCCGCCGTGCAGCAGGTCATCCCGCGCATGCGGCCCACCAGCCGCACCCGCTGCGGCGCATCGCCACGGGGCTGCGACAATTGGAAATCCAGATAACGTTCCGTCTGCTTGTGCAGCCGCAGAGACAGCCCCGAGGTCTGTATGCCGCAGAAAGGGAATTCCCTGCCGTCATCCAGCACGGCCCTGTAGGAAGAAGACTTGTGCGGCGTCAGGAAGAAAAAGCCCATACCGTCATGCAGGGACTCCAGCCGTGCCACCACACGCCCGTCCTCTTCCAGCACGCCCTCCACATCAACGGGCATCCCCCGTCCGTTCGTGGCCTTGAAAGCCACCTTCGAGGCGATGCCGTCCGTCAAGTCCCCACCCTCGGGGAAGAACCGCAGCCGCGCCACCGTGTCGGAAACATCCGCCGCTTCCGCCTTGGCAGACAGTTTCTCCGTGATGTCTTTCACCACCCGCACCGTCTTGGGGTAGACCGGCATTAACGTATCTTTCAGAAAGGAATGGCGGGTGTAGGCATGGATGCGGTATTCACCGGAGCGCAGGTTCTTGTCCATATAGATATGGCCGTCCGACATCCCGCCGTGCATCGGATACTTCTCCTGCCATACGATGCTGTCCTTCCCGTCCATCATCTCTACGAACAGAGTACGGCTTCTGGCGGAAAGTGCCATGGTCTGCGTATCGAAAGCGTATGCCTTGAACCACAGGTCTTCACCCGCTTCATATATGCCCTTACTCGTCTGCATGTACACCGTCTCGCGCAGGCCGTTATAGTCCTGTGGGACGGAGTCGGCAGGTGTTTGACTTACCGTGTTCAGAGGAAGCTGCGGAAAGCCTATGCAGCAAAGTAAGTTCGTCACTATCAATATAAATCCTCTTTTCATCGCCTTTTATTCATTATCCCGTCCTTTCAATGTAAATACCTCAAAGTTCATGTGCAGTTTATCTATATCAAGATATTCTATATTCAGTTCCTCCCTGCGGCTGCGTCAAAGGTATAGCACTACGCGGTCGCCCAAGCGTTTGGCCATGAGGCTCTGTACTTCACGCAGCTCGCTGTAGCGCTGCATGATGGCGTTGCATTGCGTTTCGTCGTGGGCTACGGCAGGGTCTTGCAGCGCACGCATCATGTGTTTCAGCTCTTCGCTGACGATGGCATACTTGAAGTTGGTGGTAAGCTGTGGAACCAGTTCGTAGAGCCGCTCCTCGTCGGTCACAATCTTTTGGTTCTTGTAGTGGTATTTGCTCAACTGGTAGCGGTCGCTGATAAGTTCGGTGCTCAGGCGGCTGATGACGGGGTCGGGATGGGTCAGGAAATAATGCTCGGCTTGGAAACCTTCGTCGTGCAAGTGGGCGGCGGCTTCGGCCATCATTTGGCGATGGAGCGGGTTGTGGAAGGCCAGGTCGTCCTGCTGGAGGTCGGACAGCACGAACTCGATGACTGTCACGGGGGTCTCTTTCCCCTCGTCGTCGGACACGTGGCACATGATGCGCTCGCCGTAGCGTACCACCATTTGCAGGATGAGCCGCTCGTAGCGGTAGAATTCTTGTCCCTCCTTACCTTCTTGTGGAATGAAGGACGTGTAGCCGTCAGCCGCTTCCGACAGGGGAGGCGTTGTAGTGGAAGGTTCATCAGGATAGGAAGTGGTGTTACCTTCGGATGGCAGGTTGTCTGTTACGGATACAGGACTGTTGTCTGTAGAAATCTGGGTGCCGTCGGCCGGCTGTGCGGCAGCCGTGGTGCGGCGGCGTTCGCGTTCGCGCTGTTCGGCCTTGCGTTCGGCTTCCTTCTCGCGGCGCTTGGCTACTTCGGAGACGAGCAGGCGGTCTTCGACGTGCAGCAGCTGGGCACATTCCTTGATATATACGTCGCGCACAATGGCTTCGGGGATGACGGAGATGCTCTGCACGATGTTGCCTATCAGTTCGGCCCGGCGGATGGGGTCCTGACCGGCGTCTTCCATCAGCAGGTTG
>CASEYC010000085.1 GCA_949292025.1 uncultured Bacteroides sp.
GCCAGATGTTTGCCGCCGGCTTCCTTCTGATTCCACTTCGCAATGGACACCCTTGCCCTTGGCTATACACTTCCCGCTATCGGGCGTGTTACGGACTTGCACCGATTAGAGAATGTTCGTGCTGGGCGAACTAAAAAAAGAAGGTGCGCTTTTCGGCACACCTTCTCTCGATTTCCCCCTATAGGGGGGCAGACCAATGCAATATGTATGCTATTAATAGCCGGGGTTCTGCACCATCTGCTTGTTGGTGCTGATCTGTGCGTTGGGGATAGGCATCAGGTAGTAGGCCGGCGAGATGAAGCTGCGCGGCTGGCTGATGGTCACCACTTGCAGCAGTTCTTCGTCGGTGGTTCCTTCCACGTTCAGGCCTTGTTGGAGGGTGCCCATGTTCTCTTCGGCAATCTTCCAACGGCGCAGGTCCCAGAAGTTATGGCCTTCCATGTACAGTTCAATCATGCGCTCGCGCACCACGATCTCCATCAGGCGTCCGTCAGATACGGCGGCGTCATAGCTGGTGATGGGGTGCTTGGCACGCGCCCAGGCGGTCAGCACGTCCGGTATGCCGGCACGTTCGCGGAGGACGTTCAGTTTCTCCATGCCGTCTGCCACATAGCTGCTTTCGCCATAACCCACGCAGGCTTCGGCATAGTTCAGGTAGACTTCGCCCAAGCGGATGATGGGTTTCGGATAGTCCTGTGTAGGAGCCGATTCCGAAGCAGGCGCCTGGTAGTCGGGACGTACGCCTTTCTTGTTCAGGTAGCCCGTCATGGAATAGTTGTTGGTGCGTCCGCCCTTGCCACAGTTGCTGTTTTTGGTGAAGTTGGTGCGCCAGCGTTGGTTATCGCCGTCCGACCGTTCCTGGCTTTCCCAGTAAGCTCCGTTGGTTACCAGCTCTTGTGCTCCGCTCACGACGCGGGCACTTCTGCATTCATAGAAGCCGTTGTGGAAAGCCACCCAGGCATAGAAGCGTGGTTCGCGCTGGTCGTGCAGCTTCAGGGTGATGCCTTCGCCGCGGGTGTCATCGTCCAGGATGGTGGTGCCGTAGCGTCCTTCGTAGTCAAAGTCTGGGTCTTCGTCAATGGGCAGTCCGTTCTCGGTATAGAAGCGTTCCACCATTTTCAGCGAAGTGCCGTATCCGGCTCCCCAAATCAGGAAAGGACGCGACTTGCTCTGGATACTGTAGGCCGGTTCCGAACGAGTATTGGCCCATAATACCTCGCGCGAATACTCGTCGGTGTTGAGCAGGCGCAGGCGGCGTTGCACGGGGGCTTGCGGATAGGGTGCGGCAATGGTGCTGATGCTGCTTCCCTCGGCCGAGGTGAACAGCGAGTAGCCGTGCGACTCTGCAAAGTTGATGGCCTCCAAAGCGGCGTCGGCAGCTTCCTTGTACTTGTTGCGGTCGAACGTCTGCGAGATGAGTTGCGTGCCGTCCGGGTTAGTGAAGGTGCTATAGAATTCGGAGTTGCCGTTGAACAACGGAGAAGCTTTGTAGAGCAATACCCTGGAGCGCAATGCCATGGCGGCTACCGAGGTGGCCAGACCGTAGTCACTACCCGAGCGTTCGGCCGGGAGCAGTTCACTCAGGCGTTTGAATTCGCCGGCAATCCAGTCCGCACACTCGTCGTAGGTGGAGCGGGGGAGAAACTCGTTGGCAGGTGTCGTGGTGCTGGGCAGGGATTTGACCAAGATGATGGGGCCGTAGTGCTGCATCAATACCATGTGATAGTAGGCTATCAGGAAGTCGGCCTGGTTGGTGTAATCATCAATGGTGGCCTGTGTGATGCCCGGCACGGAGGCTATGTTCGCTTTCAACTGGTAGCACTGGCGGATGCCGATATACATATTATTATAGATGGCCTCCACATTGCCCAGGTTGGAGCCGGAGTAACCGCCTTGGAAATAAAGCTGAGCCGGTTCGCCACCAAAACAGCTGACGATTTCATCGCAAGCCGTGCTGATGCTGGTGTGGGTATTTTCGGATGCTGGCATATACGAATAGCAGCTGTAGAGGTAGCGCAAGGCTGCCTCCGTAGATTCGAACAAGTCTTCTTCCGTGGCTGTTTCGTTGGGCACAATGTCAAGGTATTCGCAGGCAGTGAGGTTGCAGGCGAACAGACCGAGAAGTAGATATTTACGTAACTTTTTCATATTTCTGTTGCTAATGAGGGTTATCTTTTACCTGTATCTATTGTCATTTGGAAACCGACGTTGAACGTGCGTTGCGTGGGATACTTCATGCCGTTTCCGCCGCCTTGTTCCGGGTCCCAATATTTGAAGGGAGAGATGGTGAGCAGGTTCATTCCGCTGATGTAGAAACGCATGTTCTTGTACGTGTAGCCGATTTCGGCGTTCTTCAGCTTCAAGAAGGAAGCGTTGCGCAGCCAATAGTCGGATCCGACTTGGTTGTTGGCCGAGGTGGACATGGTGAGACGCGGGTAAGTGGCGTTCACGTCCGGATTTTCGGGCGACCAACGTTCGTCGGCAATCCATTGCAGCACATTGCGCACGCTGTTGGTTCCGAAGGGGTGGAAGTCGCTCATGACCAAGGATGTGCGCGCCACGCCCTGGAAGAAGAACGAGAAGTCCAGGTTCTTCCATTTGATGGACGGGCCGAAACCGTAGACGATTTCAGGTACGGTGGGATAGCCTTGCCAAATCCAGTCGTTGCTGTTGACGATGCCGTCTCCAGAGATGTCCTTGTATTTGATGTCTCCCGCGCCCAGGATGCTACCAATCTGCTGGTTGGCATTGGCGGCTTCCTCGTCGGTGGCAAACAGACCGTCGGAAACCAGCAGGCCGTTCATGTTGACGGACTGTCCGATGTAGCTTTGGAAGTCGTACATGGGCGATTCGTCATATCGAGTGATTTCATTGTGAGCGTAGGTGAAAGTACCCTTGAAGCTTACGAACCAGTCTTTGCCGAATTGTTTGTTGTAGTCCAGTGACAGCTCGGCACCTTGGTTGCGCACGGCAGCGAAGTTGCCCAAAATCGTGGTGTTGCCCACGCCGATGTAACCGGGCACGGTGGTACGCGTCTGGAAGATATTCTCACGGTTCTCGCGGAAGAACTCGAGGGTCAGGTTCAGCGAACGGAAGAGCGTCATATCCATGCCGATGTTGATTTTCTCGCCGACTTCCCACGTCAGGTCCGTATTGGCATAGCGTCCGTAGCTGGGACCGGAATAAGAAGTACGGTTACCCGTGTAGCCGGTCTGGTAGCCCCGATTGCCCATGTTGATGATGGGCAGGTAGGCAAAGCGTTCGGCACCGATATCATCATTGCCGACTTTACCCCATGAACCACGGATTTTCAGTCGGGAAATGACCGGCAGCAAAGGTTCGAAGAAGGGTTCCTCGCTGATGTTGTAACCCAAGGCGATGGAGGGGAAGAAGCCCCAGCGGTGTCCTTTGGCGAAGTTCTCGGAGCCGTTGTAGCCCATATTGATTTCGGCCAGGTACTTGCCGTCATAAGCGTATGACATACGGGCGGCGATACCTTGCTTGCGGTAGGGCAGGGAGTTGATGAGGTTGGCCGATGTCAGATGGATGACCTGTTCGTCCTGGTTGTAGAGGAACATGGCGTTCACGTCGTGCGGGCCGAACGAGCGCGTATAGTCCACGTAAGTTTGGAAATAGAAACGGCGGTCGCCGCTGTTGCCCACGGTGGGGTTCAGGCTGGTGTCCGATTCGCCGGCGTTGCCCGTGTTCAGCGTGGTCGTGTATTGGTATTGGCCGTTCTCGTCCACCCAGTAATCAGCCAAGTGGTAGCCGTTCCAATTGGAGCTGGCACCCATGGCGTTGTAGGAATAGTTCTTGAACGAAGCCAGTGCGCGGAAAGACAGGCCCTCGGTGATGAAGTCCAGTTTTTGGTCGAATTCCAAGGCTGCCACCACGGTGCTGGCGAAGGTGTCGGTGTATCCGTTGGACAAGGCCGCCACGGGGTTGGTGCGCTGGCCCGGATTTACACGGTCTGTCGTACCCCACTTGGTACTTGATGCGATGCCGTCGGCGGGGAAGTAGACAGGAGCTTCCGTCGGGCTGGTGTTGAGCACTTGCGTGAAGAGGTCTTGCACACCCAGGTTGGGCTGGCGTCCATCACGCAGCTGCACGTTCAGTCGCAACGAGAGGCGTGTGGTGGGCGTCAGGTAGGCATTGACATTGTTCTGGAACGCATAGCGCATGATGTTAATGCTGTTGTTGTATGAGGTGAAGTCCGTTGAGCGGCTTTTAATCATGCCCGTCAAGTGATTGACGGTGATGCTCGAGAAATAGTCTACATATTTGCCGCCGCCACGGATGTTCACATTGACGCTTTCGTCGAACGAGTGCGACTTGAACACTTCGTCATACCAATCCACGTTGGGGAAGATGTATGGGTTCAGTCCCTGGCGCGTGCCTTCTATCTGGTCGGCAGTATAGGGGATGATGGTGCTGGTGTTGCCCTCGTTGCTGATAGCCTCGTTGAAGAGGTTCATGTACGTCACGCCGTCTACCAGTTCCTGCACCTTCGTGGGCATGTTCATCTTGCCTTCCACGCGGAAGTTGATGATGGGCTTGTCAATGTTGCGGCCTGTCTTGGTCGTGATAATCATGACGCCGTTGGCACCGCGCGTGCCGTACATGGCCGTTGCCGTGGCATCCTTCAGGATGGAGAAGCTTTCGATGATTTCCGGGTCGATGAGGTCCAGGTCTCCCGACGAGATTTCCACGCCGTCCAGGATGATGAGCGGGTTGGTGGCGCCGCTGATAGTGGAGATGCCTCGGATGTAGAATGTAGAACCGTCGGCTCCAGGTGCGCCGCTGCGTTGCATGGCCACCACGCCCGCCAAGCGCCCGGCAAAGGCGTTGGACAGGTTGGCCGAAGGCACTTCAAGGGCAGCCGGCTGGATGGTCTCCACGGCGCCCACCATGCTGGCTTTCTTTTGGCCGCTTCCGTAGGCGGTCACCACCACTTCTTCCAGCATCTTTGTATCTTCGTGCAGGGTGATGAGCAACAGTTTGCCGTCTTCCACGGTGACTTCTTTGGTTTGATAACCGATGTAGGAGATGACCAGCACGTCGCCGACATTCACATCCAAGGTGAATTTGCCGTCAATGTCCGTGACGGTCCCTCTGTTGGTTCCCTTGATGCTGATGCTTGCGCCAATGATGGCTTCGTCAGTACGGGCATCTGCCACACCGCCGATAAGCGAAATCTTGGGAGTTGCGGGGACTTGGAACACTTCGTTTCCATTTGCGGTGGCATGCTGTCCGGTGTCGGTTGCGGCGTTCAATGCTTGCATCTGTGGCAATAAGCACAGAAACAAAGCCGTGAATCCGGCACGCCTCAAGGGAGGAATAACTTGTCTCATAATATTTAAAGTTATTAGATAGGGTTAATAAAATCGGCTCAAAGATCAAGATTCTTACTCCGGTATTCCAAATGTTCGCTAACGATTAACCTTTTTTAGTCTGGGAAATTTGTCTTATAGCAAATTTTCTTCAAGTAGATCTGCCATTATGGGGAAATCTTTCTTGTGTTGCGTGCGTCGGAATTGGCAGGAGGCGGTTCTCTTTGTTGGATATCTTTCTGTCCGTTGCAGCAACGCCTCTTGTCCGTCATCGGGAATATTTCCCCAAAGTCAGGAGGATTGCGGTTCTTCTCCACATTTTCAATACTTTTATGACGTGGCTACCCTGCTTTTTTGTAACTTTGCGCCGTAAAGCAGAAAAACGACGAATATCTTAATTTTAATCTGTATATAGTATGGCAAAGAAAGCTCTTTTGATGATTTTGGACGGTTGGGGAATTGGCGACCGTCAGAAGGACGATGTGATCTCCATGACTCCCACCCCCTATTGGGACAGCCTGTTGGCCGAGTATCCGCATTCGCAGCTCCAGGCCAGCGGCGAGAACGTGGGCTTGCCCGACGGACAGATGGGCAACTCCGAAGTGGGACACCTCAATATCGGTGCCGGCCGCATCGTTTACCAGGACTTGGTGAAAATCAACCGCGCCTGCGCCGACGGCAGCATCCTGCAGAACAAGGAAATCGTTTCCGCCTTCTCCTACGCCAAGGAGAACGGCAAGGGCATCCACTTCATGGGACTGACCTCCAACGGCGGCGTGCACAGCTCTTTGGACCACCTCTTCAAGCTCTGCGACATCGCCAAGGAATACGGCATCGGCGAGCGCACCTTCATCCACTGCTTTATGGACGGCCGTGACACCGACCCGAAGAGCGGCAAGGGCTTCATCCAGCAACTGACTGACCACTGCGCGCAGAGCGCCGGACGCATCGCCAGCATCGTGGGCCGCTTTTATGCCATGGACCGCGACAAGCGTTGGGAGCGCGTCAAGGAAGCCTACGAACTCCTGGTGAACGGCCAGGGCAAGCAGGCCGACGACATGGTGAAGGCCATGCAGGAATCTTACGACGAAGGCGTGACGGACGAGTTCATCAAGCCCATCAACAACTGCGCCTTCGACGGCACCATCAAGGAAGGCGACGTGGTCATCTTCTTCAACTACCGCAACGATCGTGCCAAGGAACTGACCATCGTGCTGACCCAGCAGGACATGCCGGAGCAGGGCATGAAGACCATTCCCGGCCTGCAATACTACTGCATGACGCCGTATGACGCTTCCTTCAAGGGCGTGCACATCATCTTCGACAAGGAGAACGTGGCCGACACGCTGGGCGAATACCTCTCCAAGCAAGGTAAGAAGCAGCTGCACATCGCCGAGACGGAGAAGTATGCGCACGTCACCTTCTTCTTCAACGGCGGACGCGAAACCCCGTTCGAGGGCGAGGACCGCATCCTGGTGCCCTCTCCCAAGGTGGCCACTTATGACCTGAAGCCGGAGATGAGCGCCTACGAGGTGAAAGACAAGCTGGTGGAGGCCATCAACACGCAGCAGTATGACTTCATCGTGGTGAACTATGCCAACGGCGACATGGTGGGTCATACGGGCGTCTACGAAGCCATCGAGAAGGCCGTCGTGGCCATCGACAACTGCGTGCGCGACACCGTGGAAGCCGCCAAGGCCAACGACTACGAGGTCATCATCATCGCCGACCACGGCAATGCCGACCACGCCCTGAACGCCGACGGCACGCCCAATACGGCCCACTCGCTGAACCCCGTGCCCTTCGTCTACGTGACGACGAGCAAGGACGCCAAGGTGGAGAACGGCGTGCTGGCCGACGTGGCCCCGTCCATCCTGCACATCATGGGCCTGGCCCAGCCGGCCGACATGACGGGCAAGGACCTGATTAAGTAATATCATATCTAAGTATAGGCGCGGATTACGCGGATTTCACGGATTCCTTATTGTAAGAGGAAGAATCCGTGGCCATCCGTGTAATCCGCGCCCTTTTAGGTAAGTACTATTGTTTGCGGTCGAATTATTCGACCACAATAGTGTGAGGAGACAAGATGGTGCAGACCATACAGAGGTAGAATAACTAACAAATGATTTTATGCTACAAGTTGGAGACGTCATCGTCAGTTTCGACGTATTGAAAGAGAAATTCCTTTGCGACCTCAGTGCCTGCCGCGGCGCCTGCTGCATCGAGGGCGATGCCGGTGCCCCCCTGGAATTGGACGAGGTGGAGAAGATAGAAGAACTCCTGCCCCTCATTTGGGACGAACTCTCGCCCGAGGCGCGGGGGATCATAGACAAGCAGGGCGTGGCCTACGTGGACCCCGAAGGCGACCTGGTGACTTCCATCGTGGGCGGCAAGGACTGTGTGTTCACCTGTTACGATGAAAAGGGCTGTTGCTATTGCGCCATCGAGAAGGCGTGCCGCGAAGGCAAGACGGACTTCCTCAAGCCCGTGTCCTGCCATCTTTATCCCATCCGCGTGAAAGACTTCGGCACCTTCAAGGGGGTGAACTACAACCGTTGGGACGTCTGCAAGGCGGCGGTCTTGCTGGGGCGGAAGGAGAACCTGCCCGTCTACAAGTTCCTGAAGGAGCCGCTCGTCCGCAAGTTCGGCGCGGAGTGGTATGAAGAACTGGAGGCTGCCGTCGGCGAGTTGGAGAGGCAGGGGCTGTTATAGGCCATGCCAAAGTCTGTACACCCATTGGCTATAAGTCTGTACACCCATTGATTATAAGTCTGTACACCCATTGCCTATAAAGATGTACACCCATTATGGTAATAGATGCACATCTTATAGGGCATTAGATGTACATGTAATGATGTGCAAGATACGCTTCTTCCTGTCATGTCGGGTGCGGCGGGCGGCTATTGCCGGGCCATGTCTGCGGCGGGAGTGCCGGGTGCTCGGAGAAAAACGCGCCCCGATGGATGGATTTCCGATATTTTAATCTTAACTTTGTGGAAACAAACTTCTAATCAATTCAGACAGTATGAAGAAGCAATTCCTCTTTTCCCTGCTGGCTCTCAGCGTAGCCACGGGAGTGAAGGCCGAAGGCGACGAGGCACGCCTGCTCCGCTTCCCCGCCACGAACGGGACGGACGTGGTCTTCACCTATGCCGGCGACCTCTACACGGCGCCCCTGACGGGCGGCGAGGCACGGCGACTGACCTCGCACATCGGTTATGAAATGTTTGCCCGGTTCTCGCCGGACGGCAAGACCATCGCCTTTACGGGCGAGTATGACGGCAACCGCGAAGTCTATGTGATGCCCGCCGGGGGCGGCGAACCGCGACGGCTGACCTACACCAGCACCAACGCCCGCGACGATGTGGGCGACCGCATGGGACCCAACAACATCGTGATGGCCTGGACGGCGGACGGACAGAACGTCGTCTACCGCAACCGCATCAGCGACGGCTTCCAGGGACGGCTTTGGATGGCGCCTCTTTCCGGCGGAATGCCCCAGGCACTTCCCCTGCCCGAAGGCGGCTTTTGCAGCTATTCGCCGGACGGCAAACGCCTGGCCTACAACCGCGTGTTCCGCGAGTTCCGCAACTGGAAGTACTACCGGGGCGGCATGGCGGACGACATCTGGCTCTACGACCCGCAAGGCAAGAAGGTGGAGAACCTGACGGACAACGTGGCGCAGGACATCTGCCCGATGTGGATTGGCGAGGAAATCTATTTCATCTCCGACCGCGACAAGACGATGAACCTCTTCGTCTACAACACCCGCACCCGGCAGACGGAGAAGGTGACGGACTATGCCGACTATGACATCAAATTCCCCAGCACGGACGGCAAGCAAATCGTCTATGAGCACGCGGGCTACCTCTACCGCTTCGACCCGCAGACGCGCCGCGCCGAGCAAATCCACATCACCCTGAACGCCGAGAACGTCTATGCCCGCACGGAGCAGAAGCACGTGGCCGACTATGTGACCGCCGCCGGCCTTTCCGCCGATGGCAAACGTCTGGCTGTGACGGCCCGCGGCGAAGTGTTCGACGTGCCTGCCAAGAGCGGCGTCACGCGCAACATCACCCGCACCCCCGGTGCCAACGAACGCGGTGCCGACTGGAGTCCTGATGGCAAACATATCGCCTACATCTCCGACCGCACGGGCGAGACGGAAATCTACCTGCAGCCCGCCGAAGGTGGCGACCCCGTCCAACTGACCACGGGCAATGACACCTACATCCGCAGCCTGATGTGGAGCCCGGACAGCAAGACGGTGCTCTACACCGACCGCAAGAACCGTATCGTCACGGTGGACGTGGCCTCCAAGCAGAAGACCGTGGTGATGCAGAACCCCGAGCAAGAGTTCTACGACGTGGCCTTCTCGCCGGACAGCCGCTGGATTACCTACACCAAGCCGGCCGCCAACGATTTCTCCGTGGTCTATGTCTACAACCTGGGCACGAAGAAGGAGTATCCCGTCACCGAGAAGTGGTACAACTCCTCGTCGCCCGCCTTCAGCACGGATGGCAAGTACCTGGTCTTTGAATCCGACCGCGACTTCAACCCCATCTACGGACGCTTGGAGTGGAACCACGTCTACACCCGCATGGGCGGCATCTACCTGGCCCTGCTGACGGACGACACGCCCTCGCCCTTCCTGCCCGAAGACGAGGCGGTGGCCACGGCTGCGCCAGACAAAGACGAAGCCAATGCCAAGGAAAGCAAGGGCAAGAAGGACGCCAAAGCCGAACCCTTGTCCGTGGAGATTGACCCCGAAGGCATGGCAGGCCGCATCGTCAAGCTGCCCCTCTCCGCCGGCAACTATTGGAACCTCCATTCGGACGGCCAGACCGTTTGGTACTTCGGCAACGGCGGCACGCACGCTTTCAACCTGCAGGAGCAGGAGGACAAGCTGGTGGCCGAGGGGGCGGTAATGGTGCCTGTTGCAGGCAGCAAGAAGGCACTCTTCATGAAGGGCAACACGCTCTATGTGGGCGAATTGCCAGCCGGAAAGGTCACGCTGGAGAATCCCGTGGATTTGAGCGACATGGTGGCTCCGATAGACTATCCGCAGGAGTGGGCGCAAATCTTCGACGAAGCGTGGCGTGCCTACCGCGACGGGTTCTATGTGGCCAATATGCACGGAGTGGATTGGCAGGCCGTCAAGGAGAAATATGCCGTGTTGGTGCCATACGCCAAGACCCGCCTCGACCTGAACTACATCATCGGCGAGATGATTGCCGAACTGGCCTGCGGACATGCCTACGTCAATCCGGGCGAATACGCCAAGCCCGAACGCATCGACATGGGCCTGCTGGGTGCCGAACTGAGCCGCGACGAGAAGAGCGGTTTCTATCGCATCGACAGGATTCTGCCCGGCGCACCCTATAGCGAGAAGCTCCGTTCGCCCCTCACCGAACCGGGCATGGGCATCAAGGAGGGCGACTACATCACGTCCATCGACGGGGTGTCCACGGCTTCGGTGAAGAATATCTACCAACTGCTCATCGGCAAGGCGGGCGTGCTCACCGAGCTGGGCATCAACTCGAAAGCCTCCGCTCAAGGTGCAAGGAAGGTGATCGTTGAACCCACGGACAACGAATATCCGCTTTATCACTACAATTGGGTGCAAAACAATATCCGCCGCGTGGAGGAAGCCACCGATGGCCGCGTGGGCTACATTTACATCCCCGACATGGGTCCCGAGGGCCTGAACGAGTTCGCCCGTTACTTCTATCCGCAGCTGGACAAGGAAGCATTGATTATCGACGACCGTGCCAATGGCGGCGGCAATGTATCGCCCATGATCATCGAACGCCTGCTCCGCAAGCCCTATCGCCTGACCATGTCGCGCACGTCCACCAAAGTGGGCACCATCCCCGATGCCACGCAGGTTGGGCCGAAGGTGTTGCTCATCAACAAGTATTCCGCTTCGGACGGCGACCTCTTCCCCTGGAGCTTCAAGGCCAACAAGCTGGGCACGGTCATCGGCACCCGCACGTGGGGTGGCATTGTGGGCATCAGCGGTTCCTTGCCCTATATGGACGGGACGGACATCCGCGTGCCCTTCTTCACCAACTACGATGCCAAGACCGGCCAATGGATGGTGGAGAACCACGGCGTGGACCCCGACATCCTCATCGACAACGACCCCATCCAGGAACAGGCCGGCGTGGACCAGCAGTTGGAGAAAGCCATCGAGGTGGCCCTCCAGCAACTGAAAGACCGCAAGCCCCTGCCGGGCGTGCCTGCGCCGAGGACGATGAAGGACTTGGGTGTGGAATAAACAGCCTCTATTCTGAAAAAACAGAAAAACGCCGGACGGGGGGAACATTCCGTCCGGCGTAATTTTTGTAAGATACGAGTTATGAGATTAGTCGTTCCCCTGGTTTATGCGTCGATATTGGCATACGTGGCGTTCTTCTCGATGAACTCGCGGCGCGGCTCCACGTCTTCACCCATCAGCATGGAGAAGATGTAGTCCGTGGCGGCGGCATTCTCGATGGTCACCTGCTTCAGCATACGGTTGTCCGGGTTCATGGTCGTTTCCCACAACTGTTCGGGATTCATTTCACCCAAACCTTTGTAACGCTGGGTGTGGATGGCATTTTCCGAACCACCGCCGTAGGTGTCGATGAAGCGCTGGCGCTGCTGGTCGTTCCAGCAATACTCCTTCACCTTGCCCTTTGTGCAGAGGTAGAGGGGCGGTGTGGCGATGTACAGGTAGCCCTGCTCGATGACCTGCGGGAAGTAGCGGAAGAACAGTGTCATGATCAGCGTGTCGATGTGAGAGCCATCGACATCGGCGTCGGTCATGATGATAATCTTCTTGTAGCGCAACTTCTCAATGTTGGCCTCCTTGCTCTCTTCGCCGTTCACGCCGAAGCGGATGCCCAGCGCCTGTATGATGTTGTTCACTTCGTCGCTTTCGAACGCCTTGTGCCACATGGCCTTCTCCACGTTCAATATCTTGCCTCGCAGGGGCAGGATGGCTTGGAACATACGGTTTCTGCCTTGCTTGGCCGAACCGCCTGCGGAATCACCCTCGACCAGGAACAATTCGCATTCATCCGGATCCTTGCTGGAGCAGTCTGCCAGTTTGCCCGGCAGCCCGCCGCCTGCCATGGGCGACTTGCGCTGCACGGATTCGCGGGCCTTTCTGGCGGCCACACGCGCCGTGGCGGCCAGCAACACTTTGTCCACGATGAGTTTTGCTTCCTTGGGATGCTCCTCCAGATAATTGGAAAGGGCTTCGCCCACGGCTTGGTTGACGGCACCGCTCACCTCGTTGTTGCCCAATTTGGTCTTGGTCTGTCCCTCGAACTGAGGTTCGGCCACCTTGACGGAGATGACGGCAATCAGTCCTTCGCGGAAGTCCTCGCCGCTGATTTCCACCTTGGCCTTTTCCAGCGCCTTGGCGCAGTTGTCTTCTGCATATTTCTTCAGCACGCGGGTCAAGGCAGAGCGGAAGCCCGCCTCGTGCGTGCCACCTTCTTTCGTATTGATGTTGTTGACGTAGCTGTGCAGGTTCTCGCGGTAGCCCGTGTTGTACATGATGGCACATTCGATGGGCACGCCCGTCTTCTCCGTGTTCAGGTAGATGACGTCGTTGAACAGCGGGGTGTTGTTGCTGTTCAGGTAGCGCACGAACTCCTTCACGCCTTCTTCCGAATGGAATTGCTCGGTCACGTAGTTGCCCTCCTCATCCTTCTGTCGCTTGTCCGTCAGGGTGATGCGGATGCCCTTGTTCAGGTAGGCCAGCTCGCGCAGGCGGTTTTCCAGCGTGGCATATTTGTATTCAGTCGTGGTGAAGATGCTTCCGTCCGGCCAGAACGTCTGCTTCGTGCCGGTGAATCCCGGGTCGCACGTGCCCACTTCCTTCACCGCATACAAGGGCTTTCCGCAGGCGTATTCCTGCTGGTAGACCTTCCCGTTGCGATACACCTGGGTCGTCATGTGCGTGGAGAGCGCGTTGACGCAGGAAACGCCCACACCGTGCAAGCCGCCGGACACCTTGTAGGAGCCTTTGTCGAACTTGCCGCCCGCATGGAGCACCGTCATCACGACCTCCAAGGCCGACTTCTTTTCTTTCTCATGGAAATCCACGGGAATGCCGCGGCCATTGTCCTGCACCGTGATGGAGTTGTCCTCGTTGATTGTCACCTCAATGTGGTCGCAGTATCCGGCCATGGCCTCGTCGATGGAGTTGTCCACCACCTCGTACACCAAGTGGTGCAAACCGTTCTCGCTGATGTCGCCGATATACATGGCGGGACGCTTGCGCACGGCCTCCAAACCCTCCAGCACCTGGATGTTGCTGGCCGAATAGTTGTTCTCGCCCATTATCTTTTCTTCTTCTGTCATATAGCTAAATACCTATTTCCAAAAACCGAGCAAAAGTAGTGAAAATCTCTGAGATAACCGCGAAAAACAGGCAGTTAAATTCACTTTTCCGCAGCAGGAACACAAAAAAGGTCAGACCTTCCTTGGAAAGTCTGACCTGTTACCTATCTGAATATTTACCAATATCCTTACGCGAGCTTGTTGATGTGAATCGACAGCTTCGACTTCAGGTTGCTTGCCTTGTTTTTGTGGATGACATTGGTCTTGGCCAGCTTGTCCAGCAACTTGGCAACGCCCGGATACATCGCAACGGCTGCAGCCTTGTCCGTAGTGGCGCGGAGCTTGCGGACAGCATTACGCATCGTCTTGGCGTAGTATCTGTTGTGAAGTCTTCTCTTCTCCTCTTGTCTGATTCTTTTCAGTGATGATTTGTGATTTGCCATCTCGACTAATCTTTTAATTCGTTTATTTTATATTTTTTGTAGCCCCTGGGGGAATCGAACCCCCCTTTCAAGAATGAAAATCTTGCGTCCTAACCGATAGACGAAGGGGCCGGCCACGTTTTGAGCGTCTCCGCTCAGGCAAACCTCTCTGATTTGGTTTTGCGGGTGCAAAGATAGAGACTATTTTTGAACTGACCAAACATTTCTCAAAAAAATGTCGAGAAAACACTGATTTTTCTTCATTTCCCGCCTTTTCGAGGCTCTTTTTGCCCGGAAATGCTTCGCTTTTCCCGCGGCAAAGTTCTTTCTTGCGTTTGCTTGGCCGCCTCCTTCTCCCTACCTTGTCCTTGTGTATATACAGGGAGAAGGTAGGGGGAAGTAGGGCAGAGGCAGGGAGGAGGAAGGACTTTGGAGGTCACAAGGAAAGTGGCCCGCCCTTGACGTAGAATGCGGAAAACTCGCTATCTTTGTCCGCCGTAATCCTTACGGATGTTCATTGAAAATAAAAAGACCATGCACAAGACGTTGACCATTCTGTTGTTCCTTCTCCTGTTCCTCGCCGCCTGCTGCCCCGTGCGCTATCCGCAGGTCCTCTTGGAGGCAGACAGCTTGGCATCGGCCTGCCCGGACAGTGCTGTGGCGTTGCTCCGCGGCCTCCAAGCGGAGATGGCGGGCGAACGCAAGGCGGTGCAAATATACTACCGTCTGCTGTGCGTCAAGGCACAGGACAAGGCGTATATCCCTCACACCTCGGACAGCGCAGTGCAGGCCGTGCTGCGCTATTACGAAGGCCACAGGGACCGCCGCCACCTGCCCGAAGCCTACTACTACGCCGGCCGCGTGGCAAGCGACCTGGGCGATGCCCCGCAGGCGTTGGACTACTTCGACAAGGCGTTGGAGGCGATGCCACGGGACGGGATGCTGCCCCTGCGCAGCAAGGTGTTGTCGCAGATGGGGACGCTGTTCTACCGGCAAGGCATGTACCCGGAAGCGTTGGAGATGTACAAAGGGAGCCTAAAAAGTGATTCGGTGCTGGGGGATAGTGTGGGGATAATTGCCAATAGGTTGAACATGAGTTTAAGTTACAAAAGCCTGGGGAAACAGGACAGCATGCGGATATTTGCCCTGTCCGCCCACCTGCTTAATCGGAATATGCAACGACCTCCTCACACCGGGGACATAGAAAACAGACTGGCATGGGCTTACCTGTGTGAACAACAATATGACTCAGCTCGCTTGTTCTTGCGGGAAGCCCTGCAAAACTCCAACGACCGAAACAAGGATGCCATCTATACTACGGCAGGCTTGTTCCATCAGGCTTTGGGAAATTCAGATTCAGCCGTCTGGTACTACCAGCATTTGCTCCACGAAACATCCATATATGTCCGACAGGTAGCCTATGGCAACCTCGCTCAGCTGGCTTTGGCCCAAAATAATCCTCAAAAGGCCCTGCATTATTTATATGAACATAACTTGTGTGCAGATTCCATACAAAAAATAACGAATACGGAGGGCATTCGCAAGGTGTATGCACTGTACAATTATCAGTTGCGGGAAAAGGAGAATGCCCGATTGAGAGCCGTCAACGAAAGGAATGCTCGTGGTACGACATACCTTATTATAACCGCAGGAATTCTTTCGGTTATGGTTGTTTTCTATATCAGAAGAAGAAGGAAAACGTGGGACTCAAGAATAAAAGCCATCACAAAGCTAAAAGACGAAATTTACCAACGAAGTGAACAGTATATCCACAATAATGAAATAAAAATACAACAACTAAGCAACTTGCTGCAAGACAAGGAAAAGGATTTGCAAGAAAGCGAGGCCACCCGCCAACGATTGGAAAGACAACTGAAGATACTTCAAAATGTCAACCAACAAATAAACTTGGAAAAAGACAGCCGTGAATCGGCAGAATATCTGCTTTACCATTCGGAGATTTACACACGCTTCAGGCAGCGACTGAAAGCCGATGGTAGCAAATCCCGGTTGACTCAGCAAGAATGGAAGTGCTTGCAAGAACAAATTGATCAATGCTACAATGGTTTCACCTCAAAACTGAATGGTGCTTACCAATTGGACGATCGCGAACTACACATCTGCCTGCTGATCAAACTGCAATTTTCCTATACAGAGATTGGAAAACTGGTAAATTTGTCCCTCAGTGGCATCAATTCCGTGCGCAGCAGGCTATACCAGAAGGTTTTTGGCATCAAAGGGAATGCCAAAGACTGGGATACGTTTATCCTCTCATTATAAATTGATTAGAATACGACTGCGCAGTTTTTGCGAAGTCTAAATCCCGTATGCTATATATTTGCGCAGTTTTTGCGAAGTCGCTGCGAAGCGACCGGGAAAAAATCTGCTTATTTTTGCCGAAAACAAAAATAATAGGAATGAAACGAATTATATTGCTTCTCATCGGAATCATGACCAGTTTCCCCTTATGGGCGGAAGAAGAACCAATTATATTGTATGAGCCTAACAGTTCAGAAATAGGGCAAGCACAAGGGCCTATTGATAGTCGTTCCTTATCATTTGCCCCAGAAGCTTCGCATGACGGGAACACGGTCTACATCTATTCCTCTATTCCTTCGGAAGGGATCCAAATCACAGTGCTGGATGAGGTGGGGAATGTGGTGTATGAGAACGAAGTTGTAGGAAGCTATGTCTTTACATTAAGCGGATCAATAGCAGGGGAATTGACCTTAGTGTTGGAAACGAAGGAAGGCATATATCAAGGGAACTTTAATGTAGAATAGCAAAGCTCGAAGCTGTAAGAGAGCGAACTTAAAAATTATATTATGAGACAGGATAAAACGTTATTGACATTGCCTCTTGATTTGATTCAGCTGCGAGAGGATGAAATGATTCTTTTAAAGGGCGGAATGAGTAGAGGCGTAGAAGAGCCTAACAATGGATGCTCCAGCAATGGCGGCAGTAACAATGGATGCGATGACGGATGCAATGGTAATTGTGATTGTAGCTGTAACATTCATGAATCCGACACTGGTTGTGCTTAATTCTGTTTAGTCAAACAGGCATGGACAAAAAACTTTTTGCCATGCCTGATTTTCCAACTCAAAACTAAAAACATGAAAACCAGTTTCTACAACTTATATGCCAAATGCCCGCAAGGTATTTTGTGTTTCAATACCTATCAGGACAATTTTCTCATTATGCACGAAGAGGCATATAATGACTTACAATGTGGGAACTACGAGCATATCAGCTCCACTTTATTGGAAAGTCTCGTAAAAAATAAGCTCGTTATAGATAATAATGAAAATGAATATGAGCAATTAATACAAGAATATAAAGGACGTGACTCCAACGGGAATTATAGCCTGATTTTAATTACATCTTTGGATTGCAATGTAAGATGTTGGTATTGTTTTGAGAAGCATATCAAAGGTAGTCGCTTGAGTATAGAACGGCAAAATCATGTATTCAGATATGCCCAACATATATTAGATAAAGAAGAGTTTAACTCCCTGCATATCACTTTATTTGGGGGCGAGCCCTTGCTCTATTTCGCTGAAGAAGTCTATCCTCTAATGAGCAGAATTAAAGAATATGCGGACAACATAGGAAAAGTATTCACGGTTTCCGCCATAACAAACGCCACTTGCATTACAGAAGAAATAATGCCTTTACTGACAGAATTGAAAGTCAGTTTCCAAATCAGCATAGATGGTTATAGGGAAAAACACAATTCTATCAAGAAGATACAAGATGCTAAGGATTCAGACGCGTATGGCTTGGTAATACGTGCCATACATTTGCTTACCACGGCTTATGGCGCGCACATTAACTTACGTCTCAATTACGACAACCAGACATTCAAACATCTAGATGAGTTGTTTCAAGACCTGAGTGACATAAAACATGATCACATTACTGTTCATTTGGAGCGAGTATGGCAAACGAAAGCTGCCAATTCACAGACTACAGGCGTAATGAACGCCTTGAATGAGTTTACTCGACATGGCTTTTGTGCTTCCTACATGAATTTCTACCGCCGGAATTATTCTTGCTACAGCGACTTAAGAAGTGGAGCAGTAATCTCATACAATGGAGAAGTGTATAAATGCACAGGACGAGATTTCATCCCGATTTTGCAGGAAGGTATCTTGACTTCGGATGGCACCATCAATTGGAACATCCCTAAAGCAGAGGAAAGACTGAATATAAAAACTTACAACCTGTCCATGTGCAAGAGCTGCAAGTTATTACCCCAATGCTGGGGGCCTTGCACACAAAAACATCTAGAAGATCCGGCCAATATTGAGA
This sequence comes from uncultured Bacteroides sp., assembly GCA_949292025.1. Classification (GTDB taxonomy): domain Bacteria; phylum Bacteroidota; class Bacteroidia; order Bacteroidales; family Bacteroidaceae; genus Bacteroides. Next base: position 18,407 of record CASEYC010000085.1, read on the forward strand.
ACAGATGTCCGTTGCGCTCTATGGAAATCACTTTGGAGGATTACATAAGACACCGCTTCAACAATGAATACTTGGCCCAAGTATATCACCAGAATACAGAACTACCTTTTGATATTCTCAGGTAAATTCTCTATTTTTGCAATGTTCCGAACCTTAAAACCAACTAATATGAACCGAATCATCCATTTGCTCATTTTTAGTTGTGCTTGTCTCTTCATTCAGGCACAATCCGGATATACACTGAAAGGGACAGTATGCGATACCTTGAATGCACCCATACCCAATGCCATCATCAGCTTACTATCCGGAGACACGTTGGCGGGCACAAGCCTGACGAGCAAAGAAGGGCATTATGAATTTGAAAGAATCCGGACAGGCAAGTACACGATAGACATTGCATCAGAGAACTACCTGCCGCTCAGTGAAAGTATAAAGATAGACGATGACAAACAGCTCAGGCACACGCTGAAACCTATCAAGCACTTTGATCTGGAAGGCATTACCGTTACTGCCGACCGCAGCAATGTCATCACTACCAGTGCACAAGGCACTGTCTTCCACCTATCCCAACGGGCCAAAAGAAAAAACAATGTGTATGAAGCATTGACAGAAATCCCTCTCTTGCAGGTGGATCCTTACTTCCGAAAAATAGGGTCACCGGACGGGAACAAGGTTATCTTGCTAATCAACGGAATCCAAAGAGAATCATCTATGGAGACTGTGGATCCAGCGGACATTGAGGCCGTAGAAATCATGGACAATCCACCCGCCAAATACCTAAAAGATGGGTTCGCCTACATCGTCAATATCAAATTGAAAAGGAAAATGCGTCCCTTCCAAGTGTTCAACATCAACTTTTCACAAGACGTTGAGCTTTTTTTAGGTGCCGGGGGTGGAGGATATGAATTCGGCAATGACAAATTCTCCCTCCGGTTAGGTACTTTTGTGCATTACTATAACAATGAGCCTCACCATGATTTTGGAACGGTTCAAAGTGGAAACCTAAATAAGGTCTATGATAAAAATAAAAACCTCGACTACAGACATTATGAGTTCTGGTTCGGCGGGGATTACATACCTGCCAAACGGCACTATCTTACTTTCCACGGCTCATTTTTCCGCGATAAAGAAATGAACGATGGTGAAGGAAATGGATCCCTCCAGTCCGGTAATGCGCTTCCCATAGATTATAAAGTGCACAATACCTTGCAAAGCACGCCCAAAGTAGGGGTCGGAAGAGTGTTCTACAGATACACACTCAATGAGGATACTCGTTTGGAAAATGAATTGGGCTATTCTTACAATGCTTCACAAACAGATGAAAATAATCTGGAAGAAGGAATGGACTATTATTATCAGCAAAGTGTACACAACAAGCTGATAAACCATCGGGGCAATCACATTTTGGATTTTATCAAGAATTTGTCAGAGACTTCCAGTTTTACGATTGGGCTAAATTCCTCGTTCACAAGCAGTAATATAGATAATTTTTCTTCCATAAACACAACATTCCATTACCGTAGTTGGAACGAATACCTCTACGCCGGCTACAACGGGCAATGGAAACGCCTGTCGTACGGAGCTTCCGCAGGGGCAGATTTGTTTTTCAATAAAGTGGAAAACAACAAAGATCGCTATGCGCGGCTGAAGTTCTCCGTGAGCGGAAACTACAAATTCAATCCCAACCATTCACTGAACGTGTATGCCCGGGGATTTACCTCCATGCCAGGTTTGTCTTTGTTGAACCCGTATAATACATCTACGGACAGCCTGCTTGTCCTGAAAGGGAATCCTCTGCTGAAACCCAACTATATATGGACAACAGGGCTGAATTATCGCTTGGCCAAAGGGCAATGGTATTTTCAACCTTATCTATCCTATACCCACCAACACGATATGTATGACCGCATTGGCAGTACACATAACAATGTCTACACCATCACGTATGAGAACAAAGGCAAAGAAGAGCAGTTCTCATCCGGTTTCACCTTACGGTACAACCTGAAAAACATCGGTTATCTAGGATTAAACGGCAATTACCAGCACCATTATTTTGAGACGCGCCATAAAGGGTGGTTCTCCGGGCAATTCAATTGGACCTTGTATTACAAAAGTTTCACTTGGTCGGGCTTCATCACCATGTCCCCTAACCCTTATACCTATCAGGAGTTTTCCAAGTCTAAACTTTATAATAACAGTTACACCGCCTTTTTTTGGCAAATCAACAAGAATTGGCGGATAGATGCCAATGTGCGCTATCTCATCCAAAAGTGCAAATCCGAACGATGGACAGATGACCCATCGCAAGGCTATCATGCTTATGTAAAGCGTACATTTCCAGAACGGAATTTCCAAGTCATGATAGGGGTGCAATATACTTGGAAGAACAATGTGAAGCGCAGGAACGTGAGGCAGTTGCAACTTGACAAATCAAGCATACAGTTGCTGAGGGAATAAATAGCGCATGACAAGATTTCCTTTTCATAAACAGCATGACTCCATGCAGTGCGGAATCGCTTGCTTGCAGATGGTGTGTGAGCACTTTGGCAAACGGTATTCAGCTTATGAAATGGCTCACCACTGTCACGCAACAAGAGAAGGGGTTTCTTTACATGCCATTCACGAAGCTGCCTTACAACTCGGTTTCCAAGCGACAGGGGGAATGACCTCCATCAACCAACTATACCATTGCACATTGCCTTGCATATTACACTGGGATCAGAACCATTTCGTTGTTCTTTATAAGGTCAATGCCCGGCATAAGCACCTTCACATCGCAGATCCAGGCAAAGGGCTTATAAAATATAAAGAAAAAGAATTTGCAACGCATTGGATAAGCACGCATATCCAACATACAGAACGGGGAGTCGCCCTCTTCCTTCAACCCACCCCCGCCTTCTACGCCCTGCCCGACGCCCCGCAGGGCGAAAAGCGTTCATTCCGTTTCCTCTTCGGCTACGTGAAGCAATACCGCCGTTACTTCGGGCAGGTGCTGCTGGGGCTGTTGCTGGGCTGCGTGCTGCAACTTATCTTCCCGTTCCTGACACAGGCCATCGTGGACGTGGGCATCCGGGAACAGGACATCGGGTTCATCTATCTCATCCTGCTGGGGCAACTGATGCTGGTGCTGAGCCGCACGGCGGTGGACTTCATCCGCCGGTGGATCTTGCTGCACATCAGCATGCGCATCAACATCTCGCTGGTGAGTGATTTCTTCATCAAGCTGTTGAAGTTGCCCATGGCCTTCTTCGACACCAAGCTGACGGGAGACCTGCTGCAGCGCATGAACGACCACCAGCGGGTGCAGCAGTTCCTCACCACGCAGACGCTGAACGTGACGTTCTCGTTGCTGAACTTCGTGGTATTCGGGGCGGTGCTGCTGGCCTACAACGGGGGCATCTTCCTGATTTTCCTGGCGGGAAGCCTGTGCTACGCGGGCTGGATGTCCCTCTTCCTGCGGCAGCGGAAGCAGATAGACTACCTCTACTTCGAACAGCAGGCCAAGAACAACAACAGGACATATCAGTTCATCACGGCCATGCAGGAAATCAAGCTGCAGGACTGCGAACAACGCCGCCGCTGGGAGTGGGAGGACGTGCAGGCGGAACTGTTCGGCACGAACCAAAAGAGCCTGAAGCTACAGCAAACGCAGCAGGCGGGCAGCATTTTCATCAACGAACTGAAAAATATCGTCATCACGGTGGTGGCGGCCACGGCGGTCATCCACGGGGAGCTGACACTGGGCATGATGCTGGCCGTGCAGTACATCATCGGACAACTGAACGCGCCCATCGAACAGCTGATGCAGTTCATCTATTCCCTACAAGACGTGAAAATCAGCCTGGAGCGCATCAACGAAATCCACGGGATGGAGAACGAGGAGGGTAACCCGCAGGCCCTGACCCGCTTCCCGGACGGGGAACGTAGCCTCTGCCTGCGGCACGTGGACTTCAAGTATGATCCGCACGCCTTGCAGAAGACGCTGAACGACGTGGACTTCCAAATCCCGGCAGGGAAGGTGACCGCCATCGTGGGGGCCAGCGGCAGCGGGAAGACCACGGTCATCAAGCTCCTGCTGGGCTATTACCCAGCCTTGGGCGGGGAAATCCGCATCGGCAACACTCCCATCGGACAATACAACCTGAAATGGTGGCGAAGACAGTGCGGCGTGGTGATGCAGGACGGGGTCATCTTCTCGGAGAGCATCGCACGGAACATTGCCGTGGGCGACGGGGAGATAGACCGGGAGCGGCTGGGACAGGCGGCGCGCATCGCCTGCATAGAGGATTTTATCCTCCGCCTGCCCCTGAAGTATGACACCCTCATCGGGCAAGACGGCATCGGCCTGAGCCAAGGGCAGAAGCAACGCATCCTCATCGCCCGCGCCGTCTACAAACAGCCGGATTACATTTTCCTGGACGAAGCCACCAATTCCTTGGATGCCAACAACGAGCGGGCCATTGTAGAGAACCTAAGTCAATTCTACCAAGGGAAGACGGTAGTTGTGGTGGCTCACAGGCTGAGCACGGTGCGGAATGCCGACCAGATCGTGGTGATGGACAAGGGGCACGTCGTGGAGCGCGGCACGCACGAGGAATTGACAGTCGCACAAGGTGCCTATTATCATTTAGTCAAAAATCAACTGGAACTGGGAGGATGAACATGGACAACAGCGAATTGCGAAGTGAGCAAATACGGGACATCATCCGGCAGCCCTTGCCGCCCCTGTTGCGGTGGGGCACGGTGTTGGTGGCCATCGTGGTAACCTTATTGCTACTTGTTGCCTTCTTGTGCCCGTTGCCGGGCACAGAAGCAGAAGGGAATCCTACCTTCATTGAACGATTGTGGCCGGAAATGGGATAAATTTGAGTTTGGACGCCCCTCTCCCTGCATGAACGCCCGGAAATGCACTCATTGTACATCTCCGGGCGTTCAGCTCAAGCATACGACTCTTACAGTCAACGCCTTTTACTCCAACTCCAGCTCTGCACCGGGTTTGAACTTCACTACCTTCTTGGCAGGGATTTCGATGGGCTGCTTGGTGGCGGGATTGATGCCCGTGCGACCGGCACGCTCGGACACGGAGAAAGTGCCAAAGCCTACCAAAGCCACTTTATCACCCTCTTTCATGGCATTCGTCACTGCCGAGACGAACGCATCCAACGCCTTCTTGGCATCTGTCTTCGACAAGCCGGATTCGGCTGCCATCGCATTAATCAATTCTGACTTATTCATAATGTATAGCTATTAAGATATTAATAATGTAACCACTCTCTCCCCCACATGGAAGCCAACGGAATCCTGAAAAGGGCGCTCAAACTTGGTTTTGACACATTCCCCTTTTGGGCGGTGCGACAAAAATAGGGCAATAAATCTGAATATCAAATAAAAACACGAAAAAACAGCCCGAAAATAACGCTTTTTGGAGGAATCGGAGGCTTTTTTCTGCTGTAGAACAGAATTTATTCGTACTTTTGCGACGGAAATGCCGCGTGGAGGCTTTCAGGCGGCACCCGAATACGTAACACGCTTTAATTTTATGAACCTACTACCGACCGTCACTAAAAATCTGCTGATCATCAATGTGCTGATGTTTTTGGCCATGCTTGTGGCCGAACGCTACGGCTTTGACTTGGGCGACTACCTGGGCTTGCACTTCATCCTCTCCGACCGATTCAATGCGGCGCAGCTTTTCACTTATATGTTCATGCACGGAGGGGTCATGCACGTGTTTTTCAATATGTTCGCCGTGTGGATGTTTGGGCGCATCCTGGAGCAGGTGTGGGGACCGAAGCGTTTCCTGACCTATTACCTGGTGTGCGGCATCGGGGCGGGCATCATGCAGGAAATCGTGACCGGCATACATTATTATACCTTGCAGTCGGGCATGTCGCCTGAAGCCGTGGAAGCGGTGATGAACGAAGGCGCCCAGGCGTTGCGGAACAACATGAACTTTGTGGAGCCCGCCCTGGCCAACCTGAACCTGGTGTTGAACAGCAGCACGGTGGGCGCGTCGGGAGCCGTGTATGGCATCCTGCTGGCCTTCGGCGTGCTGTTTCCCAACGAGCGGATGTTCATCTTCCCCTTGCCCTTCCCCATCAAGGCGAAATGGTTTGTCATCGGCTATGCGGTCATCGAGCTGTATGCGGGCCTGGCCAACAATCCGGCGGACAACGTGGCGCACTTCGCCCACCTGGGTGGCATGATATTCGGTTTCTTCCTGATTATGTACTGGAAAAAGAACAACAGAGGCAATGGCTACTATTATAACTGACCTGAAGAATAATTTCCGGCGGGGAAACATCCATATCCGCCTGATTTACATCAACGTCGCCATTTTCGTGCTGGTGGCGCTGACCGGCATCGTGCTGCGGCTCTTCAACATTCCTTCGGCGAACCTCGTCCAATGTTTCGAGATGCCGGCCTCTTTGCCAAACTTTGTCATGCAGCCGTGGGCGATACTGACTTACATGTTCCTGCACGCCGACTTCCTGCACATCCTGTTCAATATGCTTTGGCTCTTCTGGTTCGGCGACCTGTTCTTGCGCTTCTTCTCGGCCAAGCATTTGCGGGGATTGTATTTCCTGGGCGGCATCTGCGGCGGATTGCTCTACCTGCTGGCCTACAACGTCTTCCCGTATTTCCGTCCGGTGGCCGACTATTCTTTCCTGCTGGGAGCTTCGGCGTCCGTGTTGGCCATCGTGGCAGCCACCGCCTACCGCGAACCCAACTATCCGATAAACCTGTTGCTCATCGGGACCCTCCGGCTGAAATACCTGGCGCTGATAGTCATCGGCATGGACGTGCTCTTCCTGACGTCCGACAATGCCGGCGGGCACATCGCCCACTTGGGAGGCGCGCTGGCAGGCCTGTGGTTTGCCGCCAGCCTGGGCAAAGGGAAAGACCTGACGCGCTGGATCAACGTGGTGGCCGACCGCGTGGCCGGGCTTTTCCGTCCCCGTCCGCGGAAGCCGAAGATGAAGGTACACTACGGCGCCAATGCCGACCGCCAGAAAGACTATGACTACAACGCCCGCAAAAAGGCGCAATCGGACGAGATAGATCGCATCCTGGACAAGCTGAAGAAGTCCGGCTACGAAAGCCTGACCACGGAAGAGAAAAAAAGCCTGTTCGATGCCAGCAAACAATGAAAGGAGCCATGAAGCATCTGGGCAAATTCGTCATCTTGTTGCTGGGAGCCGTCAACCTCCTCTTCACGGTCGTCATGCTCTGTACGGCCTATAGTCCTTACATTCAGCCTGTGGAGCATCCGGTATTGTCCTGCTTGGGATTGGCTTTCCCCGTCTTTCTGCTGCTCAATGTGGGATTCCTGCTCTTCTGGCTCATCATACAGCAATACAAATGCGCCCTGCTGCCGTTGGCGGGATTCCTGTTGTGCCTCCCACAGATACGGACGTATGTCCCCCTCAACCTCCTGACGGACGAGGCGCCGGAGGGAAACTTGAAAATCGTGTCCTACAACATCATGGGATTCGGCGACCAGGCTTCGGGGAAAGGCATGGACAACCCCATCCTGAACTACCTGAAAGACAGCGGTGCAGACATCCTCTGCTTGCAAGAATACGCCACGAAGAAGACTTCACGCCACCCCTCGCAGCGGGACGTGGACAAAGCCCTCGCCGCCTACCCCTACCACCGGACGGATGCCGTGGGCAAAGACAAGCTCAACGTCATGGCCTGCTACTCCAAATTGCCCATCCTGTCCGCCAAGCCCTTGGACTACGCCAGTTCCTCCAACGGGACGATGGTGTATGAGCTGGCGTGGGGCGCAGACACTCTGCTGGTCATCAGCAACCACTTGGAGTCCAACAAACTGACCCGCGAAGACAAGGAAACCTACGAAGACATGCTGAACGACCCGGAAAAAGAGAAAGTGAAGTCCGGCGCACGCCTCTTGCTCCACAAACTGGCAGAAGCCTCCGCCATCCGCGCCCCGCAGGCAGATGCCATTGCGCGGGAAATCGCCCGTTCACCCCACCGCTACATCGTGGCGTGCGGCGACTTCAACGACTCGCCCATCTCGTATGCCCACCGCGTCATCGGCGGACAGATGGAGGACGCCTTCGTCGAATCGGGTTGCGGCCTGGGCATTTCTTACCATCGCAACAAATTCTATTTCCGTATAGACCACATCCTGAACAGCCCTGGCCTGAAAGCTTATGATGGCAAGGTGGACCGGCGCATCAAGGCTTCGGACCACTATCCGATAGAATGCCGCATCGCGCGGGAAAGGTAAAAAATAAGGTGTCAACGACTTAGATTTGTGAAAAAAAACCTATATTTGCAGCCTTGTAGACAGCAGAAATTAATTAAATAAGTAATCATAATAAACTAAAAGTAACATGCAAAACAAAGGATTTGTAAGGGTTTTTGCGGTATTACTTACACTGGTGTGTCTGTTCTACCTGTCCTTCTCTTTTGTGACTCGCCACTACACCAACAAGGCGAAAGAGTACGCAAAGGGGGATGTTCAGTTGGAGCAGGACTATTTGGACTCACTGGCCAATGAGAAGGTGTATTTCGGCAACTGGACCCTGAAAGATTGTCGCGAGATGGAAATCAGTTTAGGTTTGGACCTGAAGGGTGGTATGAACGTCATCCTGGAGGTTTCGGTGCCCGATGTCATCAAGGTATTGGCTGACAACAAACCGGACGAAGCGTTCAACCAAGCCCTGGCCAACGCCGCCCAGCAGGCCAAGACCAGCCAGGAAGACGTGATTACCCTGTTCGTGCGGGAGTATCACAAGCTGGCACCCGACGCCACGCTGGCCAGCCTGTTCGCCACCCAGCAACTGAAAGACAAAGTCAACCAACAGTCCACCGACGCGGAAGTGGAAAAAGTATTGCGCGCCGAGGTGGATGCCGCCATCGCCAACTCGTACAATGTGCTCCGCACGCGTATCGACCGCTTTGGCGTGGTTCAGCCCAATATCCAAAGCCTGTCCGACAACCTGGGCCGCATCATGGTGGAACTGCCGGGCATCAAGGAACCTGAACGTGTAAGAAAATTACTGCAAGGTTCGGCCAACCTGGAATTCTGGGAGACTTACAACGCCAAGGATATTGTCCCCTACCTGCAAACGGCTGACAGCAAGCTGCACAACCTCCTGAGCCTCCAAGAAGGCAATGAAGAGGCTGAAAAAGATTCTGCTGCTGTGGAAGTGAAAGAAGAAAAGACCGTAAGCACGGCAGACAGCCTGGCAGCCGCCTTGAAGGGCGAGACCGCCAGCACGGAAGCCGACCTGGAAGCCTACAAGAAGCAAAATCCCTTGCTGGCCATCCTGCAAGTGAACCCCAGCGCACAAAGCCCTATTGTCGGCTTTGCCAACTACAAGGACACGGCTGAAATCAACCGCTACCTCGCCATGCCGGAAATCATGGCCGAGTTCCCCAAGGATGTCCGCCTGAAGTGGGGTGTTTCTCCCTCGGACTACGACCCGAAAAAGCAGACCTTTGAATTGTATGCCATCCGCTCCACGCAGCGCGATGGACGTGCGCCGCTGGAAGGTGATGTAATCTCCAGCGCAAGCGATGACTATGACCAGTATGGCAAGCCTTGCGTCAACATGACGATGAACAACGACGGCGCACGCCGCTGGGCGCAGTTGACCAAGCAGAACATCGGCCGCTCCATTGCCATCGTATTGGACGGCTATGTATATTCCGCCCCGACGGTACAGAACGAAATCACGGGCGGCAGCTCCGTCATCACGGGCAGCTTCACGCCCGACCAGACGAAGGACTTGGCCAACGTGCTGCGTTCTGGTAAGATGCCTGCCCCCGCACACATCGTGCAGGAAGACATCGTAGGTCCGTCGCTGGGTGCCGCTTCCATCGAGGCAGGTTTCATCTCCTGCGTGGTGGCCTTTATCCTCTTGATGGTGTACACGTGCTCCATGTACGGTTTCATCCCCGGCATGGTGGTCAACGGCGCCCTGCTGCTGAACGTGTTCTTCACCTTCGGTATCCTGACTTCCTTCCAGGCTGCACTGACCATGTCCGGTATCGCCGGTATGGTGCTCGCCATCGGTATGGCGGTGGATGCCAACGTACTTATCTATGAGCGCACGAAGGAAGAGCTTCGCAACGGCAAGACCGTGAAGAAGGCATTGGAAGACGGTTACAAGAACGCCTTCTCCGCCATCTTCGACTCCAACTTCACATCTATCATCACCGGTATCATCCTGTTCTACTTCGGTACGGGTCCCATCCGCGGATTCGCCACGACGCAGATCATCGGTATCGCCATTTCATTCTTCACCGCCGTTTACCTGACCCGTTTGGTTTACGACTACTTCATGAGCAAGGACAAGTGGCAGCACCTGACGTTCGAAACGAAACTGTCCCGCGGCGTGCTGCAAGACACGCACTTCGACTTTATGGGCCGCAATAAGACGTGGGCTGTAGGTACGCTTGTATTCGTAGTGCTGTGGGTAGGCTTCCTGGGCGTACGCGGACTGAGCCAGAGCATCGACTTCACAGGTGGCCGCAACTACCAGGTGCGTTTCGACCAGCCCACCCAGCCTGAACAGTTGCGTGAGGTATTGGAAGGCAACTTGGACGATGCCAACGTGAGCGTCATCGCCATCGGTACGGACGGCCGCACGATGCGTATCAGCACCAACTACCGCATCGCCGAAGAAGGTGCCAATGTGGATGCTGAAATCGAAGCCAAACTGTATGAACTGCTGAAGCCGTTGCTGACCGAAGGCACCACGCTTGAACAATTCGTGGACCGCGACAACCAAGAGGGCGGCACCATCATCAGTTCGCAGAAGGTAGGTCCGAGCATCGCAGACGATACCACGGTGGCTGCATTCTGGGCCGTATTCTTCGCCTTGATTGCTATCGGTTTCTATATCCTGTTCCGCTTCCGCAATGTGGCGTTCAGTGTGGGTTCCATCGCCGCCTTGGCTTTCGACACCTTGGGTATCTTGGGTATCTACTCCATGTTCTGGGGCATCCTGCCGTTCTCCATGGAGATTGACCAGACGTTCGTGGGTGCCATCCTGACGGCTATCGGTTACTCCATCAACGACAAGGTGGTTATTTTCGACCGTGTGCGCGAGTACCTGCACCTCTATCCGAAGCGCAACAGCTACCAGTTGTTCAACGACTCGCTGAACTCCACGCTGACCCGTACGTTGTTCACCGGTTCTTCCACGTTGATTGTGCTGGTTGTCATCTTCTTCCTGGGCGGCGAGAGCATCCGTAGCTTCTCCTTCGCCATGATTCTGGGTGTGGTAATCGGTACATTCTCGTCCCTGTTCATCGGTTCGCCCATCGCCTACGCCATGATGCACAAGAAGCGCGATGCCGGCAAGGGCATTGAACCGATGCCTGCCAAAGAGGCTTGATCAATATAACGCATGACCTGATGCGGACAGTTTAAGTCCGCTCAACATAAGAAAGCGCGGATTGCGCGGATGACACGGGGATATCCCGTGCGACCGCACAATCCGCGCCTTTGTTTTATAGGGTTTCCAAGAGAATATCTGTTAATTCTGCACTTTTCAATGTTCTGAAGCCATGATTGGCCAAGTCACAAAAGCCAGCATGTGCAAAACAGATAGCCAATCCGAGGCACGTTTGATACATCCTCAAAGTTAAAAAGAATCACTTAACACCAAGGCACAAAAAGGGGCGCACCATTTTGATACGCCCAGCCTTTACTCCCCCAAGGTGAAATAGAACCTACATCAATGGTGCCATGCCAGGTCCAGTTGACCATGTCGTCCGTGGAGAGCATACCCAGCGAGTGGATGCGCTCGTACGTGTTCTTGCCTTGCGGCCCCACGCTGTCCAGTTGCTGGGTGTCATAGGTGCCATAGACGCAGACACGGCCATTGAAAGCATTTGCACGCAGGCGCATCCGTCTCCAGTCCTCACAGCGGAGGACTGGAGTCCTTGCAGCCAAGGACTTGAGTCCTTGTAGTAGAAAGACTGCAGTCCTTGGCTGCAAGGACTGAGGGCGCACAGTATGCAGTCCATTCCTGCTGCCGCCAACGGATGATATACCGTCCCCATCCGGCGCGGGAATCAGAACGGATATTGCCCGGCGGCGGCACCTTCCATCAACTGATCGTAGACGGTGGGGAGGATGATTTGCAGGGAGTTGCGGTCATACAATCGGGAGCCTGCGGTGTCCCACAAAAACGGTGCCATGCCGTTGTTCTTGGCCTGCCTGGTCACATAGCCCGTGTAGTAACCTTCGGACTCCTCGCACACGCTCTGCAATTCGGGGTCAGGATGCGTACGGTAAGTCACGGCATATTCGCCCAAAATAACGGGAATGCCACGATCCACAAAGCGAGTTTTCATCTTGGCAAACTGGGCATCCGTCCAATCTTCTTGGTAGCCTTCATCCACCGGGCCATACTGCGCGTAGGGCTCACCCCAGAAATACGTGCAGGTTTCCGGGTCATCATTCAATGTGAAGTTGTATGGATAGTGATGTACTTCCACCATCAAGCGCCCGGGCGTCACGTCTTCGGGCAGTTCCATCCACAGGTCTGTATAGTCGATGTTTGTACTGGGGCCTTGCACAATGAGGTTGCGCCAGGTGTTATTTCCTCCCGTGGCACGCACGGCATTGACAAAGGCTTGTTCATAACGCTTCAATACATAGAAATCCTCCCGGTTGGAAACCTTCGGCTCGTTGGCACCGGCAAAAGCCAAGCGACCATCATAGTCACGGAAAGCGGTGGCAATCTGTGTCCAGATATTGTACACTTTACTCTCAATGCCGGCAATGGTTTCTTCCGTATCCACGGAAGCATCACAATGGTCTTCCATCCAGCCGTTATCCCAATGAATGTTCAGCATCACGTGCAGGTCGGCATTCATACAATAATCCACCACTTCCTGCACACGGGCCATCCACGAAGCCTGCACGGTCACGCCGTCTGCCTCCAAATACTGGTTCCACGAACAGGGAATCCGGATGGCTGTAAAGCCCATTTCTTTGATATAATTGATGATAGCCTGCGTAGTCAGCGGGGCTCCCCAAGCCGTCTCGCCGCCAGTGGCTTCCAACGTATTGCCCAGGTTAATGCCTGCATAAACCTGCTTTACCCAATCCATGGCATCTTCTTCCATACCGACAGGATAGGTATCAGCACCCTTGGCGGTCTGCGTCACGGCATATTGACGCACATTGCCGCCTGCATTAAAAGTCACCTGGGCCGTACGAGCAGCCTCCGTGGTATTCTGCTCCACGGTTACCCGGATGGTCTGTCCCTCGGTAGCCCCACCCGACACATTGGAAACGATACACCACGGTTGGTTGCTGGTCAACGACCAATCTGTATTCGCACTGAGCGTCACCAACCTATACATCTCACTGTACCCAAATGAGAATTCGGTCACTTCTTGTCCGTCACGGCTGAGGGAATACTCAGCTCCTTCTACCTTGTCATCCGAACATGCCTGAAAGCAGAAAGCTACCACCGCCAGTACAAGACAATAGGTATATAAAAATATTGTTTTCATCGTTGTTCTTTTCAGGTAGGGGCGCAAGGTGCTTGCGCCTCTACGAAGGTTTACATTATCTTATTCTGTTATAGGTACTATGCGGAAATTATCCACATAGAATTCTACCAATTCCTCTCCTGAGCATGTAGGCCAACTTAAATAGATTCCCAAATTGGCATTATTCAGATTAAGGAAGTCTTGCCAAGTAGCTGAATCTACAATGGAGTCCATCGGAATGCTAACTTGCATCCAATGCCCAATTTCCATTTCACCGGTAAAGGCGCTTGTCGGTACATAATCCTTCAGGGTATAGGCTGCATTATTATCACATCCCAACGTAATCTGCATCACCGGACCTTCGTATTCCTGAGCAATATAGCACTCAAACTGGAACTCCAGATTGGAGATAGATGTACTGCCAGGAATAATATCAGTCGTTACCCACTGAGCATTATTCACAATAGGGCCAAACCACCATTGGTTACTTGTTGTAACTGTCGCCTTAATACCGATCATATTACCCGTGCTCACGTATGGCGGAAGAGTTGGATCTGCAACAGACGGCGCACCGGAAGGAGCATTGTCTCCACCCCAACTGAAAGAACCTATCTCATCATAGTCCAATACCACATTCTCTATCGGATAGAACTTACCCGCTAATTCTGCCGTACCGCCTACCGTACTTACCGACAACGTGCCTGAATGTGCAGGTGCCTGTGGCATAATGAAGGTTAATTCGTCAAATGCCTCTGACACTTCGACATCCTCACCGGATATGGTAAATTCGCCATTGATATCTATCTGCGTGACATTCATAAAGTTTTGTCCCGTAATGGTCACCTCGCTGCCTACAACAGGCATGGTCGAGCTGATGCCTGTAACTTCCGGTTCGGGCGCATTACGTATGAAAGCCACAGAAGCCGTGTCGGTGTAGCATACCACAAACAGATAGCCTTTATCAATCACGGTGGAGGGGGCATTAAAGGTGATTTCATCATAATCGCCATTCACCGTATAACTGCTCACCTCTTGCGACACATTTATGCTATCTTCCGAGAAATAAATCTTCTGTATCTCATAGAAATTGCCACCTATGAGGATCAGTTCATCGCCCGGGTTTACCGGATAATCCGCAGCCAAGCGCGTGATGTAGGGAGCAGGCGACAATACATGAAAAGCAAATGTGGCTGTTCCATGATCAGTGACCACTTTAATCTCAGAAGGCAAATCCGGATTAGTACCCACCAACTGAAATTGGTCAGGATTCTCCTCGTCTACAACAGGAATTGAAAGAATCAGACTGGTGGACGTCGAATATGTAGGATTGAAACTTACTTCATAGCCATTGATATAAACTTCCTTCACACCACTCAGATTCTCACCTATAATGGCTATCATCGTGCCGGGATAAGCATCCGTGAAAGTGCTGTCGGCCAATGTCGGGTCGGTCACACGCACATAGTGAATGACAGGGACACCACCTCCGTCTTCATCGTTCTGGCAGGACGTGGTGGTAAAAACAGCCGAGAAGGCAAACAGTAGAATAACCAGC
This sequence comes from uncultured Bacteroides sp., assembly GCA_949292025.1. Taxonomy (GTDB): domain Bacteria; phylum Bacteroidota; class Bacteroidia; order Bacteroidales; family Bacteroidaceae; genus Bacteroides. The sequence goes on from CASEYC010000085.1 coordinate 33,453, forward strand.
CAGCTGGCATTTACAAATTTATCAGATGAATTTTTCATATCTTTTCGGTATTATTCGTTAAAAGTGTAAGGCACCGGATCTTCTTTCAACAGCGGATTCTGAATGACATCCGACTCCGGATAGGGCATAAAGATGTCACTATCGTCCGTGACTACGATTTCAAATCCAGGCGGATTATAATAGTCAATGCCTTCCAACAAGGTGACACCATCACTGTCATACCGACCGAAATGCAGATAACCTTGTTTGTCTTTATTTATAACATCCACCGTATAACCACGCAATTGATTATTGAAGTAATCCAGCATTTTTTGCGGTTGCCAGCAATACCAGGAAACCATGTCGTACCAATTGCAATATTCCATGGAGAACTCACAACGACGCTCACGGATAATATCATCAAGCGTAATGGAAGACTTAACAGGCACTTTGGCACGCTCGCGCACTTTATTGAAGTAAGTTAGCCCCGGGCCAGCACTCAACGTGGCATCATTACCCAAACAAGCCTCGGCATACGTCAGATACACATCAGCCAAGCGAAGCATATACGTATTCAGAGGAGATTTCATGGATTCAACATATCCATCATTGTCATCGTCCGGACCGCCGACAACTCCTTTCTTGATAGGAGCAACCGTACCGGTATAAGTATAACCGCCGTCAGCAATGCAAATATAGTCATAGTACGAACCATGAGTGAAAAATGTGGCATTGCGCCGTATCGTATCACCCAATTCATATTGCTGCAACATATCAATAGTACCATTGAGTCCTCCGCCCCATACATTAACACCGCCGGTGACCTCCGTAGAGAACGCCAAATCAGCCAACAGCGTGTTACATACGCCCCAATCGCCCATGGGAACCCATTGCATGGCTAACAGAGACTCTTCGTTATTGTTGAATTTGTATTTAAACAAATCTTCATATTCAGGCAACAAATTTAAGCCACTGTTCTCACAGACATCACCTGCATATTCTTTGGCCAGTTCCAAATCTGCAGCATCACGTTGTCCTCCTTTTCGCCAGCCCGAGCGTGCCAAATAGACCTTGGCTAATACACCTTTGGCTGCCCAAGCCGTAGCTCGTCCATTGGCTGCTGTATTGGGCAAATTTTCAGCTGCATAAGTCAAATCATTTATAATGAATTGGAACACATCTTCTTCTCTATTACGCGGCCGTAACGGATTATCTACTACTTCTTGATTATTTTCTATCAAAATGACTGGTCCCCACAAACGTACCATATAGAAATAAGCACAACCGCGCATCAAACGAGCTTCTCCAATAGCCGTCCGTTTAGCATTTTCCGAAACATCTCCGGAAGTTTTGGTTTCTACAGCGTCAATCACAGAGTTGGCCATTGTTATGACCGAATAGAAAGAACTCCATGCCTGTGACAAATTCTCGCTCAACGCTGTCACACGAAATGTAGTAAACTCTGGAGCCATATACGGATTATAGCCATCGTTAGCACGTAAACTGCCCAAAGGCACAATAGAACGCTGGTTGTAATCAAACCATGCCCGATTGTACAGGGGGGCAGTAGCAGCCTCCAGCGCCTCGTCCGATGTATAAAATGTAGCATCCACATACGAACTTTCTGGCACCCGATCCAAGAAGCTATCCTTACAACCAGTCAATAGGCTGACAACGATAAGGAATAGGAATGATCTTAGTAGATGACAAAATATAAATTATGTTATTAAGCGCCTAATAATTAAATACTTATATTTGAAAAAGTCCTTAAGGATCAGTATCTTTAAAGAAAAGTTTGACCGCTTTTTCGTATGAAGACAACTGACTCTAAGGACTTGGGCAAAGTTAGCCAAATCCTTCCGATCATGCAAGA
>CASEYC010000086.1 GCA_949292025.1 uncultured Bacteroides sp.
CCCTTGCCCTTGGCTATACACTTCCCGCTATCGGGCGTGTTACGGACTTGCACCGATTAGAGAATGGTCGTGCTGGGCGAACTAAAAAGGGGGCGCGCCTTTCACAAGGAACGCCCCCTCACTTTTCAATTTGTGGTATACCTATGACTATTCATTAACATTCGCATTTCCAGGGCTTCAACTGCTTGAAGAAGTCGTTGCCCTTGTCGTCCACCAGGATGAAGGCGGGGAAGTCCACCACGTTGATTTTCCAGATGGCCTCCATGCCTAGTTCGGGATATTCCACGCACTCGATGCTCTTGATGCTGTTCATGGAGAGCACGGCTGCCGGACCGCCTATGCTGCCCAGGTAGAAGCCGCCATGCTTTTGGCAGGCATCGGTAACGACCTGCGTGCGGTTGCCCTTGGCAATCATCACCATGGAGCCGCCGTGGTCCTGGAACTCGTCCACGTAGGGGTCCATGCGGTTGGCCGTCGTCGGACCCATGGAGCCGCAAGGCATGCCTTCGGGCGTCTTGGCCGGGCCGGCGTAGAGCACAGGATGGTCCTTGAAGTACTGCGGCAGGTCCTCGCCGGCATCCAAGCGGGCTTTCAGCTTGGCATGGGCGATGTCGCGTGCCACGATGATGGTGCCGTTCAGGCTGACGCGCGTGGCCACGGGATATTGGGACAGGATCTTGCAAATCTCGCTCATCGGCTGGTTCAGGTCGATGCGGACGGCGTTGCCTTCGCCGGCATTGCGCAGTTCTTCGGGGATGAGTTCGCCGGGATTGTCGTCCAGCTTCTCTATCCAGATGCCGTCCTTGTTGATTTTCGCCTTGATGTTGCGGTCGGCGGAGCAGGACACGCCCAAGCCGATGGGGCAGGAAGCGCCGTGGCGCGGCAGGCGGATAACGCGGATGTCATGCGCGAAGTACTTGCCGCCGAACTGGGCGCCCAAGCCGATGCGGTGTGCCTCTGCCAAGAGTTCCTTCTCCAACTCCACGTCGCGGAAGGCGCGGCCCGTCTCATCGCCCGTGGTGGGCAGGTTGTCGTAGTAGTGGGTCGAAGCCAGCTTCACGGTCAGCAGGTTCTTCTCCGCCGACGTGCCGCCGATGACGAAGGCAATGTGATACGGGGGACAAGCCGCCGTGCCCAGCGTCTTCATCTTCTCCACCAGGAAGGGAACCAGCGTGCCCGGGTTCTGGATGCGGGCCTTGGTCTCTTGGTAGAAGTAGGTCTTGTTGGCCGAGCCGCCGCCCTTCACCACGCAGAGGAACTTGTATTCGTCGCCCTCCGTGGCCTCGATGTCAATCTGCGCGGGCAGGTTGCAACGGGTGTTCACCTCGTCATACATGGTGAGCGGGGCATTCTGCGAGTAGCGCAGGTTCTCTTCGGTATAGGTCTTGTAGACGCCGAGGGACAGGGCCTCCTCGTCGCAGAAGCCGGTCCACACCTGCTGGCCCTTCTCGCCGTGGATGATGGCCGTGCCCGTGTCCTGGCAGAAAGGCAGCTTGCCCTTGCAGGCCACTTCGGCATTGCGCAGGAAGGTCAGTGCCACATACTTGTCATTGTCGCTCGCCTCGGGGTCGGTCAGGATTTTGGCCACCTGCTCGTTGTGCGAGCGGCGCAGCAGGAAGTTCACGTCGCGGAAGGCAGCGTTGGCCAGTCGGGTCAATGCCTCTGGGCTGACCTTGAGGATGGGTTTGCCTTCAAACTCACTCACCGACACGCCTTCCTTGCTCAGGAGGTAATACTCCGTGTCGTCTTTGCCCATCTGGAACATGGGCGCATACTTGAATTCGGGTGTTGCCATAATTACAATCGTATATAATTAATGTAAATGGATAATCGTCTTGGCAAAGGTAAGAAAATCTTCTGATAAATGGTTCTATGCCCATGCTATTTTTAAGTAACTGATGGCTTTTAATGAACTTGCACGTAGGAAAGATTAGTTGTGCTTGCCCTTGGACAGGAATCATATACAATGATTATATCGAAGAAGACTGTCGTAAGCAAGATAACGGAATGAACAAAGCCAAAGGGAAAGAAGAAGCGAGGATAGAAAAAAAGTAAATATATGTCTTGTTTCTTTGGTTGAAAACAATACGTTTAGTAACTTCGTCCCGCTAAACATTAATAACATTTCAAGCCATGAACAAAATCCTGAAACCATTGGCCACAGCATGCGGCGTCCTGCTGCTGGCAGCCTGCGGAGGCACACTGCCCTACCAGGACCCCTCGCTCCCGCCCGACGAACGCGCCGCCGACCTGGTGAGTCGCCTAACTCTGGAAGAGAAAGCCTCACTGATGCAAAACACCTCACCCGCCATCCCCCGGCTGAGCATCAAAGAGTATGACTGGTGGAATGAAGCTCTTCACGGCGTAGGCCGCTCCGGCTTGGCCACGGTATTCCCTCAATGCGTTGGCATGGCTGCCTCGTGGGATGACAACTTGGTGCTGGATGTCTTCACCGCCGTCAGTGACGAAGCCCGCGCCAAAAGTAACGAATACGCCAAAGCAGGCGGACTGAAACGTTACCAAGGCCTAACCTTCTGGACACCAAACGTCAACATCTTCCGTGACCCCCGCTGGGGACGCGGACAGGAAACTTACGGTGAAGACCCTTACCTGACTTCGCGGATGGGTGTCAACGTAGTGCGTGGATTGCAAGGACCGGAGGACTCGAAGTATGACAAGCTGCACGCCTGTGCCAAGCACTTCGCCGTACACTCCGGCCCCGAATGGAACCGACACATCTTCAATGCCGAGAACATTGCCCCGCGCGACCTTTGGGAAACCTACCTGCCTGCGTTCAAGGCACTGGTCCAAGAGGCAGACGTCAAGGAAGTGATGTGTGCCTACAACCGCTATGAAGGCGAACCTTGTTGTGGCAGCAACCGCTTGCTCCACCAAATCCTACGTGAGGAATGGGGTTATCAAGGCATCGTCGTGTCCGACTGTTGGGCCATCAACGACTTCTTTACCGAAGGACATCACAACACCGAACCTGACGTGCCCCACGCCACGGCCAAGGCTGTGTCCACTGGCACCGACCTGGAGTGTGGCGAGAGCTACGGCTCATTAGTGGAAGCTGTGCAGCAAGGTCTAATAGACGAAGCCACCATTGACACCTCGTTGCGCCGCCTGATGAAAGCCCGCATCGAACTGGGCGAATTTGACGAAGACGTGCCTTGGCACCAAATCCCCCTCAGCGTAGTGGACAGCAAAGAACACCGCGACCTGGCCCTGCGGATAGCCCAAGAGAGCATCGTCCTACTCCAAAACAAGAACAATCTCCTTCCCTTGAAGAAAGAAGGCATGAAAATTGCTTTGATGGGTCCCAATGCCAACGACAGCATCATGCAATGGGGCAACTACAACGGATTCCCCTCGCGCACAGTGACCTTGCTGCAAGCTCTCCAGGAACAATTGCCCGACACCCGATTAATCTATGAACACGGTTGTGACCACACTTCGGCTGTGGCTTTGCAGAGCCTCTTCAATGAATGCACGGCGTCCGATGGACAAACCGGATTCAAAGCCTCCTACTGGAAACGCATGGACCAGGCCGATGGCGAACCGGACGTTGTAACGCACGTATCCGGTCCTTTCCGTTTCACCACGGCAGGTGCCACAGTTTTCGCACCAGACGTGCCCCTTGGCGGCTTCGCGGCTTCGTATGAAACCACTTTCCGCCCGCAGAAGACCGAAGACGTCGTGTTCAGCTTCCACACCCAAGGAGGCGCGCAACTATACATTGATGGCAAGCAAGTAGCTTCGGCTGCCAACATGAAAAGCAATCGCGTCTATGTACTGAAAGCAGAGGCCGGAAAGTCATATGACCTCAAGGTGACCTTTGCCGCCACGGAGGGCGACTGCGCCACATTGAACTTCGATTTTGGCCGCGAAGTACCTCTTGACCTGACACGCTCGGTAGATCGTGTAAAGGATGCCGACGTCGTCATCTTTGCCGGTGGCATCTCGCCAGGATTGGAAGGCGAGGAAATGCCAGTGGCCATCCCCGGATTCCGCGGAGGCGACCGTGAAACCATCGAGTTGCCCGCTGTACAAACTCAACTGCTGAAAGAACTGCACAAGGCTGGCAAACGGATTATCTTCGTCAACTTCTCCGGATCGGCCATCGCCTTGACCCAAGAAGCGCAGCTGTGCGATGCCATCGTGCAGGCTTGGTATCCAGGCCAAGCCGGAGGCTATGCCATTGCTTCAGTCCTCTTCGGCGATTACAATCCCGCCGGACGCCTGCCAGTCACCTTCTACAAGAGCACAGAGCAATTGCCCGATTTCCAAGATTACAATATGAAAGGACACACTTACCGCTATATGACGGAGAAACCCCTCTTCCCCTTCGGCCACGGACTAAGCTACACCACTTTCAGCTATGGCAAGGCCAGCTTATCCGCTGATGAAGTGAAATGTGGCGAGTCATGCACCCTGACCATCCCCGTGACCAACTCCGGCGAACGTGACGGCGAAGAAGTGGTACAGGTATACCTGCGACGCCCCGCCGACAAGGAAGGTCCAAGCCACACGCTCCGTGCTTTTCGACGTATCCCGCTGAAGAAGGGCGAAACGCAACAAGTCACCTTCCAACTGGATGGCGACAGTTTTGAATGGTTCGACACCGAATCCAACACGATGCGCCCACTGAAGGGAGAGTATGAAATCCTCTATGGTGGCACGTCGGACAAGTCAAAGCTGCAACGCATACCCGTGAAGCTGATTTAAAAACTCAACGTAAGCAAAGACTGTCCAACCCGTCCATTGAGCCGTTGAAAACGTTCAAGTCCACATTACCTTTGATGCCGGGCACGGAGCCCACATCGGTATGTTGCCAGAAATGCCACGGTCCTTCGTAACGGACAGAATCGACATAGTAGTGGGCTATCCAGTACGGATAGCGTTGAAAAATGCTATCGTTGAGGTAACGTAACTTAAATTTATAGGAAGCATAGAGAATAGGCGTCACACCGTAGTGGCTCTCTATACAATCCAGCCACGTCTTCACGGCACGCTGAAGGTCGGCCTTGCTCTTACCTTGAGTGGTTTCCACATCAAGGACAGGAGGAAGGTCGCCTTTTTGCAATTGGACAGTACGGATAAAGAAGTCGGCTTGGCGACGCGCATCGGTGCGGGGAATAAAGTAATGGTAGGCACCGCGGACAAAGCCGTGGGCGCGAGCCGAATCGAAATTAGCTCGGAAGGTGTCATCCCCATGGTCGCCACCTTCGGTGGCTTTAAGGAAGATAAAGCGAAGAGGGAACTCTCCCGCGCGCTGGCTGGCCAAAAGTTTCCAATCAATGTCACCCTGATAGTGGGAAATGTCGATGCCATGCACATTGTAAGAGCAAGGCAAGCAGACGCCATATCCCTTCAAGCCATAGCAAGGCTTCCAACGATAGGCGTATGGCCTGATGAAGAACCAGTAGAAACCGGCTGTCAGCACCACAACTAAACCGGCGGCCACCATCCAACGCATCCACGATGGCATCGAGCGGACAGCAACCTTCTGCCTGCTATACTTCGAGCGTTTGCCTGAAGATGTGCAGCGGGCCGACTTCTTACGAGCGGTGGGCTTGCGCACATCAGACACCGCCTTTCGGGCGCGTGAGGAGGATTTTTCACTACGGATGGGCATCGTCATTGGATCAGTACTATCGTTTTTGTCGCGCAAAAGTAGGCATTAATTTTGAGAAGCGGGATGATTGTTATTTATTTTTTTTAGTGCGGAAAATCCGCATCAGCTGCGTCTAAATAATAACGAATAGTCTGTCTCCTTTTTGTTTCGGCATACCTCCGTCATGTCCCATGATGCAAATATAGTAACTATCTTTGTGGACATCAAGATCGGCAACTGTTCAATTTGTTTCGCCGAAACCAAGGCAGCGCAGAACTTTATGGTTAAAATTGCACCCGAACCCATCCTCAAACCAAAATAAAACGCTACCTTTACGGAGAAAAACTGATTCATTCACTTAAAAACGTAAAAGATTATGGCAAGTAGAAAAAATTTGAAGAAAGGCATCAACTATATCGTGAGCGAGTTGTTCGCCGAATGTGTATTCATCAGCTTAACCCTCTCTGAAGCAGACCGGAAGAAGGCAGACAAAATCCTGACCGACATCCTGAACCTGCAAGACGAGTTCATCAGCCGAATCAGCCATACCGAGCCAGGCAATGTCAAAGGTTTCTACAAGAAACTGCGCGAGGATTTCAACGCCAAGGTGGGCGAGATACTGGAGGCGATGAAGGGACTGAAATGAACGCCCTCTACCGATTCATCTACCTGCGCCTGCTGGGCTGGAAAGCACGGGTGGAGGTGCCCGGATACGACAAGTGCGTCATCTGCGCGGCGCCCCACACGTCCAACTGGGACCTGCTGTTCGGCAAGCTGTTCTACGGGGTGCTGAACAGGAAAGTACACTTCCTGATGAAAAAGGAGTGGTTTTTCTTCCCCCTGGGTCCCCTGTTCAAGGCATTGGGAGGCATCCCCGTAGACCGCGGGCGTAACGTGTCGCTCACCGACCAACTGGCTGAACGCTTCGCCCGGAGCCGGACGCTCCACCTGGCCATCACGCCCGAAGCTACACGCAAGGCCAACGCCGAGTGGAAACGGGGTTTCTACTACATCGCCCTGAAGGCGCAGGTGCCCATCCTGCTGATAGGCATCGACTATCCCACCAAGACCATCGCCTGCACGCAGAGCATCGTGCCCAGCGGCGACTATGACCGGGACATCCGCCTCATCAAGCAATACTTCACCCGCTTCCGGGGAAAGAAACCCCAAAACTTTGCGATATGAACCCGTTGCGCGTCAGCCTCTTGCAGGCGGACATCGCCTGGGAGGACAAGCAGAAGAACCTCCACCGCCTCCGCGCGAAATTGGAAACGCTGCGCGGGCAGACGGACGTGGTGGTGCTGCCGGAGACCTTCTCCACGGGATTCAGCATGAACCCCGCCGCCTTGGCCGAACCCGCGGACGGCTCCACCATCACCACCCTGCGCCGGTGGGCGGAGGAGTGCGGGGTGGCCATCTGCGGCAGCTATATCGCGTGCGGCGACACGCCCGGCACCTACGCCAACCGCGCCTTCTTCCTCACGCCCGAAGGCGACGCCCATTTTGCCGACAAACGCCACCTCTTCCGCATGGGCGGCGAGGCGGAACACTACACGCCCGGTGAGAAACGTCTGATCGTGAACTACCGCGGATGGAACATCTGCCTCCTGGTGTGCTACGACCTGCGCTTCCCCGTGTGGAGCCGCAACCGCCACAACGAATACGACCTGCTCATCTACGTGGCCAACTGGCCCGCCTCGCGCAGGAAAGTGTGGGACGTCCTGCTGCAAGCGCGCGCCTTGGAGAACATTTCCTACGTCTGCGGCGTTAACCGCATAGGAGAAGACTTCCACGGCACCCCACACGACGGAGGTAGTGCAACCTGGTCGCCCAAAGGCGAGCGGCTTGCCCATGTCCCCGACCATGCGGAAGGCATCGCCACCACGACACTGGACGGGGACGCGCTGCAGCGTTTCCGCGAGAAATTCCCGGCGTGGAAGGACGCGGATGGCTTCTCAATAATTAAATGAAGTGGCCTTATGAAACTACAAACCTTGCTCTGCCTGCTAGCCATCGCGTTGTTTGCCGCCTGCGCAGGAAACCGACGGGACATCACCCCGTCCGCCGAGTTCGCCCCCTATGTCAGTGCCTACACCGGAGGCGTCATCTCCTCCCAAGGCACCATCCGCATCGAGCTGGCGCAAGACCTGCCCGTGGTGGACCTGAACGAGCTGGAGGAAAACCCCTTCAGCTTCTCCCCTGCCCTGGACGGGAAGGCGCATTGGCTGGACAACCACACCATAGAGTTCGTGCCCGACGAGGGAGCACTGCAATCCGGCGAACTCTATAACGGCGTCTTCCGGCTGGGAGACTTCGTGGCAGTGAAAGAGGGTTTGGAGGAATTCCGCTTCTCCTTCCGCGTGCAGCCGCGCACCTTCACGATGCAGGCGGAAACGCCCGTCATCACCTCGGCGGACTATCTATCCCTGGCGGGTGAAATCCGCTTCAGCGACGCGGTCACCACCACTGAAGCCGAAGAGATGCTGTCCGTCGGCCGGAAAGGCGTGGTCATCCGCGTCACACCCACGGACAACGCCCTGCGCTACGCCTTCACGCTGGACAGCATCCCCCGCGAGAAAGAAGACTACACACTGACACTCACCGCCGACGGAGAACCCGCCGGCATTGACCAGAAGCAACGCCTGGACTTCACCATCCCCGCCCGGGGCGTCTTCCGCTTCCTCTCCGCGCGGCGCACAGACACGCCGGAGAACGGGCTGGAAATCGTGTTCTCCGCCCCGCTGGACGCCTCGCAGGATTTGAAAGGGCTGGTGGAAATCAAGGAAGCCCCCAAAGCCATCTTCCAGGTGAAGGCCAACAAACTCCACGTCTACCTGGACGAGACGCAAAAGACCGACGGCAAACTGACACTGAACCTGCACGAGAGCATCCGCGACGCGGAAGGCCGCAAGCTCGGCGCGGCGCACTCCCTCTCCTTCGGCGAGCTGCATATCAAACCCCAAGTGGAACTTCGGACAGAGGCCGCCATCCTGCCCGACTCCAAGAGCCTGCTCATCCCCTTCCGCGCCGTCAACCTCCACGCGGTGGACCTGAGCGTGGTGCGCATCTTCGAGCAAAACGTGTTGACCTTCCTCCAAACCAACACGCCCGAATCCGCCAATGAACTGCGCCGCGCCGGACGCCTGGTGTACAAGAAAACGCTCCCCTTGGACGAAGACCTGACCAAGGACATCCACCAATGGAACGACTACTCCATCGACTTGGGCGGACTCATCCGGCAGGAACCGGGAGCCATCTACCGCATCTACCTCTCCTTCCGTCAGGAATATTCCGCCTATCCGTGCGAAGGACAGGCCCCGCAACCATCTTTCTACGCCGACAGGCTTACCCCTTTGGCCGATAACGCGCTGACCGAAGCCGACGAAGCGGAGTGGGACGTGCCACAGAGCTACTTCTACTACAACGGCGGCGTGGAATATGACTGGAGCCTCTACGACTGGCGGGAGCAGGACAATCCGTGCCATCCTTCTTACTATATGAACAGCAGCCGCGTGGCCGCCTGCAATGTATATGCCTCCAACCTGGGGCTCATCATCAAAGGCAACACGATGCACCGGCTTTGGATAGCCGTCAGCGACATCCTCACCACCCGCCCCATGGAAGGAGCAGACATCACCGTCTACAACTTCCAGCTCCAGCCCATTGGCACGGGGAAGACCGATTCGGAGGGCTTTGCCGAAATCTCCCCCGACGGTGTGCCTTTCCTCGTCTGCGCCTCCGATGGCAAGCAGAAGGGCTACCTGCGCGTGGTGGCCGGGGAAAACCTCTCCACCAGCCGCTTCGACACCGGTGGGAAGCAGATAGAGAAAGGATTGAAAGGCTTCATCTATGGCGAACGGGGCGTATGGCGTCCGGGAGACACGCTGCACGTCTCCTTCATCCTGGAAGACAGGGAGAAGCGCATCCCCGACACGCATCCCGTCACGCTGGAGGTGTACAATCCGCGCGGACAATTCCACAGCAAACTCGTCTCCACGCGAGGACTGAACGGCTTCCACGCCTTCCAAGTCCCCACCCGTGCGGATGACCCCACCGGCGTATGGAATGCCTACGTCAAAGTGGGCGGAAGCACCTTCCACAAGAGCCTGCGCATCGAATCGGTGAAGCCCAACCGGCTCAAAATCAACGTCAAATTGCCGGAAAAGATGCTGCAAGCCTCGCGGAAGGAAGTGCAGGCCACCATCTCCTCCGCCTGGCTGACGGGCGCCACCGCCTCCCGCTTGAAAACCAAGATGGAAATGTCGCTTAGCAAGGTGAACACCCAGTTCCCGAAGTACGGGCAGTATGTCTTCAACAACCCCGCCACGGAGTTCACCACCCAGAAAGCGGAAGTATTCGACGGACAACTGGATGCGGACGGCAAGGCGGCCTTCTCCTTGAAACTCCCCCAAGCCTCCACGGCACCGGGTATGCTGAACGCCACGCTCACCACCCGCGTGTTCGAGCCGGGTGGAGACGCCAGCATCCACGTGCAAAGCATCCCCTACTCTCCCTTCGCCTCTTACGTGGGCATCGCCCTGAACCAGCCAGAGGGAAAGAGCATCGAGACAGACCAAGCACACCGCTTCGACATCGTCACCCTGACTCCGGACGGGAAGCCAACGGACCGCTCCCGTTTGGAGTATAAGATATATAGGGTAGACTGGAGCTGGTGGTGGGAGAACCGAGAAGAATCCTTCGGCACGTATGTCAACAACAGCTCCGTCACGCCCGTGGCCGGCGGAAATCTGGAAACCAAGAACGGGAAAGCCAGCTTCACCTTCCGCGTGGACTATCCCGACTGGGGACGCTACTTGGTCTATGTCAAGGACAAGGAGAGCGGGCACGCCACGGGCGGCACCGTCTACATCGACTGGCCGGAGTGGCGTGGACGCTCTACCAAGGCCGACCCCGACAATGTGAAGATGCTGACCTTCTCCCTAGACAAGGAATCGTACAAGCCGGGCGACAAGGCCACAGCCTTCATCCCCGCCGCTGCCGGAGGACACGCGCTGGTAGCCATTGAGAACGGCTCCACCGTGCTGAAGCGCGAATGGATAGAAACAGATGCGGAAGAAGACACCCGCTACACCTTCGACATCACGCCGGACATGGCGCCCAACGTCTACTTGCACGTCACCCTGCTGCAACCCCACGCCCAGACGGTCAACGACCTGCCCATCCGGATGTATGGAGTGGCTCCCGTACTGGTGACCGACCCCGCCACCGTCCTCCAGCCACGGATAGAGATGCCCGACGCCCTGCGCCCGGAGAGCGACTTCTCCATCATCGTGAGCGAAAAGACGGGCAAGCCGATGACCTACACCCTCGCCATCGTGGATGAAGGCTTGCTGGACCTCACCAACTTCCGCACGCCCGACCCGTGGCAGGAGTTCTATGCCCGCGAAGCCTTGGGTATCGCCACGTGGGACATGTACGACCAAGTCCTGGGCGCCTCCGCCGGACGCTATGCCCCCATCTTCGGCACGGGAGGAGACGAGATGCTGAAACCCGCCGATGCCAAGGCCAACCGCTTCAAGCCGGTGGTGAAATTCATCGGGCCATTCCATATAGATAAAGGCAAGCGCGGCATCCACACCTTGCGCCTGCCGCAGTATGTCGGCTCGGTGCGCGTGATGCTCATTGCCGGGGAAGACGGAAGCTACGGACACGCCGAGAAGACCGTGCCCGTCCGCACGCCGCTGATGCTCCTCCCCACCCTGCCGAGGGTGCTCTCCACCGGCGAGGAAATCCAAGTGCCCGTCAATGTGTTTGCCATGGAGCAAGGTGCCAAGGATGTGAGCGTCTCCATCCAAGCGGAAGGCGCGGGCATTGCCATCGAAGGCCCCAGCCAGCAATCCCTCCGCTTCGACCAGCCGGGAGACCAACTGGTATGCTTCCGGATGAAAACTTCCCCGAAGACGGGCAAGGCCACCATCCGCTTCACGGCTTCGGGAGGCGGCAGGCAAGTCAAGGAGCGCGTGGAGATAGACGTGCGCAACCCCAATCCGACCGTCACCCTGCGGGAAAGCCGCTGGATAGAGCCGGGGAAACAAGCGGAATTGGCCTACGCCGCCACCGGCGAGGATGCCTCCGTCCAGCTGGAGACGTCGCGCATTCCTTCGCCCGACCTGAGCCGACGGCTGGATTTCCTCTACAACTACGCCCACGCCTGCACCGAGCAAATCACGTCGAAGGCTTTGCCGCTGCTGTTCCTCGACGCCTTCGGGGAAACGGACACGGAAGCATCCGCCCGCTCGACAGCCAACGTCCGGGAAGGCATCCGCCAACTCTACGCCCGCCAGTTGCCCAACGGCGGTTTCGCCTATTGGCCGACGCAGGCCGTGGCCGACGAGTGGGTGACTTCCTACGCGGGCATGTTCCTCACGCTGGCTGCCGAAAAGGGGTATGCCGTCCACGCCAACACGCTGGAGAAGTGGAAACGCTTCCAACGCTCGGCGGCACAGAACTGGCGTTTCTCGGATTATGCCGACAAGTATCGTCAGGAGACTGCTTGCCTCCAACAAGCCTTCCGCCTCTACACGCTGGCCTTGGCCGGCACCCCCGAGCCCGGTGCGATGAACCGCATGAAGGAACAAGACAACCTGCCCGCACAAGCCCGGTGGAGGTTGGCCGCCGCATACGCCCTGACAGGCAAGCCGGATGCCGCGAACGAGTTGATATTCAACGCCCCGCCCCATTCCTCCACAAGCGCCATGGCGCTGTATGGCTCTCCCCTCCGCGATGAAGCAATGGCCTTGGAAACGCTTGTCTTGCTGAACCGCACCGACGAAGCCCTGGAGCAAGCCAAGGCGGTATCCCAGTCCTTGCAGGAAGAGACAGGCTTCAGCACCCAGTCCACCGCCTTCGCCCTGATGGCCATGGCGCGGTTGGCCGAAAAGACATCCGGCTCCCTGCACTACGGCTGGACGCTGAACGGGAAGGCACAAACCGAAGTCGCATCGGGCAAAGCCACCCGCATCCACGCCCTGCCCGCCTCAGGGAAAGGCTCCGTCCGTGTGGAGAACCTGGGTGAAGGCGCACTGAACATGACCCTCGTCACCCGTATGCAACCCGTCGAAGACAACCTGCCCGAACAGGCGCGGGGCATCCGCCTCCAAGTCGTCTACACAGACATGAACGGCAAGCCCCTCTCCGTCAACGCCCTCCGCCAAGGCACGGACTTCATGGCAACCGTCACCGTGGAGAATACCTCCGCCAAGGACCTGACCCACCTGGCCCTGACGCATATCCTGCCCGCTGGCTGGGAAATCTTCAACGAACGCTTGGGCGGCACGCAAGCCAACACCAATTATGCCTACCAGGACGTGCGCGACGACCGCGTGCTGACCTACTTCGACCTGAAACGGGGCGAACGCAAGCCATTCGTCGTCCGCCTGCAAGCCACCTACGCCGGACAATTCATCTTGCCCGCCCTGCAATGCGAGGCGATGTATGACACCGCCATCCAGGCACGCACCCGTGCCGGGCGCACCACGGTGACCCCATGAGGAGGCGGCTACACATTATATTAATAGGTATAACCCGGCTTTCCCCCCGACGGAAGGCCGGGTTCATCTGTATCCTCCTCCTGCTGCTGGCCTACGCCTTCTGCCTGCCCCGGCAATTATTCCGGGTGCCTTACTCCACCGTGGTGACGGATTGCCACGGAGAGTTGCTGGGCGCGCGCATCGCCCCGGACGGCCAATGGCGTTTCCCGCCGTGCGACACCGTGCCCCGCAAGTTCGTCCGCTGCCTGCTGGCCTTCGAGGACCGGCATTTCTACTACCACCCCGGCGTCAACCCCCTGTCCATGGCACGGGCGGCCTGGCAAAACATCCGGCAGGGAAGAATCGTCAGCGGGGGCAGCACCCTGACGATGCAAACCGTCCGCATCTCCCGAAACCGCCCGCGGACGTTCGCCGAGAAGGTGGTGGAGATGATACTGGCCACCCGCCTGGAGCTGCGCTGCTCCAAGGATGAGATTCTGGCCCTGTATGCCTCGCACGCGCCGTTCGGGGGGAATGTCGTGGGATTGGACGCCGCGGCCTGGCGCTACTTTGCCCATCCAGCCTCCGAACTTTCGTGGGCGGAAGCCGCCACCCTGGCCGTGCTCCCCAACGCACCCTCAGCCATACACCCCGGCAAGGGGCGGGAAGCCTTGTTGCGCAAGCGCAACCGGGTGTTGCGGCTTCTCCTGGAGCAAGGAGAACTCACGCCCTCGGAGTATGAATTGGCCACCGACGAACCCCTGCCGGACGCCCCGCTCCCACTCCCCCGCATCGCGCCGCACCTGGTGGACCGGTTAGCCTCCGGACAACCCGGACAGACCCTTGTCTCCACAGTGGACAAATCCCTGCAACTCCGCCTGGAGGCGCTGGCCGAACGGCATAGCCGGGAATTTGCCCGCAGCGACATACGCAACCTGGCCATCCTGGTCATCGACCTGCAGGACAACCGGGTCGCCGCCTATTGCGGAAACACCGGATGGGGCAACCCCGCCAACGGCAGCCAGGTGGACATCATCCGCGCCCCGCGCAGCACCGGAAGCATCCTGAAGCCCATCCTCTACTACGCCGCCCTGGAGGAAGGGTTGATATTGCCCCGCACCCTCCTGCCGGACATCCCCGTCAACATCAACGGGTTCACCCCGCAGAACTTCAGCCGGCAGTTCGAAGGAGCCGTGCCTGCCTCGGAAGCCCTGGCCCGCTCGCTGAACATCCCCCCCGTGCAGCTCCTGCAAGAATACGGCGTGCCCAAGTTCCACGGGCTCCTGCGGCAAGCGGGCCTGACCACCCTCGACCGCCCCGCCTCGCACTACGGCCTGTCCCTCATCCTGGGCGGGGCCGAAGCCACCCTGTGGGACGTCACCTCCGCATACGCCCGCATGGGGCGCAGCCTATTGGGACTGCCGCAAACGACGCCCCGCCTGCTCGCCCCGGAAGAGTCCGGAGGTCCCGAAGAGCCGGGACACCTCTTTCGCCCCGGCGGCGTCTGGCAAGTGTTCGACGCCCTCACCGAGGTCAACCGCCCGGAGGAAATCGACTGGAAATCCATCCCCTCCATGCACCCCGTGGCCTGGAAGACCGGCACCAGCTATGGCTTCCGCGACGCCTGGGCCGTGGGCGTCACTCCCCGCTATGCCGTGGGCGTATGGGTGGGCAACGCCTCGGGCGAAGGCAAGCCCGGACTGGTGGGGGCGCGGACGGCAGGCCCGGTCCTGTTCGACGTGCTCAGCCTCCTGCCTGCCGCGCCCCGGTGGTTCGAGCGGCCGGACGGCGTCTTTGTCGATGCAGAGGTTTGCCGCCTGTCCGGACACCTGAAAGGCCGCTTCTGCAACGAGACGGACACCGTGCTCATCCTGCCCGCCGGACGGCGCACCGCCCCCTGTCCCTACCACCGGCCGGTCATCCTCAGCGCCGACGGCACATACCGCCTCCACCAGGAATGCGCCGGCAGCGAGCCCACCCTGTCTGCCTCCTGGTTCGTCCTGCCGCCCGTGTGGGAGTGGTACTACAAGCAACACCACCCCGAATACCGCCCTCTCCCCCCCTTCAAGCCCGGATGCGGCGGGGACGCCTCGCGGACGATGCAGTTCATCTACCCCACCCCGGGGGCACGCATCACCCTGCCCCGACAGATGGACGGCACGCCCGGACACCTCGTCGCCCGCGTGGCCTACGGGCAAGCCGGAGCCACCCTCTTCTGGCACCTGGATGACGCCTACCTGGGCGAGACGCGGGATTTCCACGAAATCGCCCTGCAACCCGCCCCGGGCCGCCACTCGCTCACGGTCGTGGACGGGGAAGGCAACACCGTGTCCGTCACCTTCCATATCAAGAAGTAAGGCTCAAGCCGGCCAAGTCCGTACCCTGACAAGGAATCAATGCCAATGATTCCCCCCAATCAATGCCATTGATTCCTACCAATCAATGCCATTGATTCCTACCACCAATGCCAATGATTCTCTACCAAGTCCGCACCCCGTCCCACCCAAGTCCGACGGGCAACAAGGCTTACTTGCGGCCTCGCCCCCTCCTTTTAGTGTTTTTAACGGAAACAACCCCCGGAGAAGAAGGCATATTGTGGGAAAATGCGTATATTTGTGACATTGAAAAACAATCTTCAATATTTACTCATAAACAACCTTTCGTTATGAAGACCAACTTAAGCTCCCAGATTACGCTCAACCGCGTATCGACCCGGTACTACCGTCCGGAGAACGCCTTCGAGCGTTCCGTGCTCACCCGTTTGGAGAAGATCCCCACGGACATCTATGAAACCGCCGAAGAAGGGGCCAACCAAATCGCCCTCGAAATGGCGCAACTCATCCGTGAAAAACAGAAAGCCGGCCGCTTCTGCGTGTTCGCCCTGGCAGGCGGCAACTCGCCCCGCAACGTCTTCGCCGCCCTGGTGCGCATGCACAAGGAAGAGGGCCTGAGCTTCCGCAACGTCATCATATTCAATCTCTATGAATACTATCCCCTGGCCCCGGACGCCGTGACCAGCAACCTCAACTCGCTGAAGGAGATGCTGCTGAACCACGTGGACATCGACCCGCAGAACATCTTCAGCCCCAGCGGCACCATCCCCAAGGACACCATCTTCGAATACTGCCGCCTCTACGAGCAGCGCATCGAGAGCTACGGCGGCATAGACTTCGCCCTGGTGGGCATCGGCCGCGTGGGCAACATCGGCTTCAACGAACCCGGCTCGCGCCTGAACTCCACCACCCGCCTCATCCTGATGGACGGCGCGTCGCGCAACGAGGCCGCCAAGATGTTCGGCACGCTGGACAACACGCCCATCAGCGCCATCACAATGGGCGTCTCCACCATCCTGGCCGCCAAAAAGGTCTACCTCATTGCCTGGGGCGAGGAGAAAGCCGCCCGCATCAAGGACTGCGTAGAGGGGCCCGTCACCGACGCCCTCCCCGCCTCCTTCCTGCAGACGCACAACAATACGCACGTCGTCCTCGACCTCTCCTCCGCCTCCAACCTGACGCGCATCCAGCGCCCGTGGCTGGTGACGTCCTGCGAATGGACGGACAAGCTCATCCGCAGCGCCATCGTATGGCTCTGCCAGTTGACCGGCAAGCCCATCCTGAAGCTGACGAACAAGGACTACAACGACCACGGCCTGAGCGAATTGCTGGCCCTCTACGGCTCGGCCTACAACGTGAACATCAAGATATTCAACGACCTGCAGCACACCATCACCGGATGGCCGGGCGGCAAACCCAACGCCGACGACACCTACCGCCCCGAACGCGCACAGCCCTATCCCAAGCGGGTCATCGTCTTCTCCCCGCATCCGGACGACGACGTCATCTCGATGGGCGGCACCATCCGCCGACTGGTGGAGCAGAAACACGACGTGCACGTGGCCTACGAGACCTCCGGCAACATTGCCGTGGGCGACGAGGAGGTGGTACGCTTCCTGCACTTCATCAACGGCTTCAACCAACTGTTCAACAACAGTGACGACCAGGTCATCAACGAGAAGTACAAGGAAATCCGCCAGTTCCTGCGCGAGAAGAAGGACGGCGACATCGACACGCGCGACGTCCTGACCATCAAGGGCCTCATCCGCCGCGGCGAGGCGCGCACGGCCTGCACGTACAACAACATTCCGCTGACCCACTGCCACTTCCTCGACCTGCCGTTCTATGAGACGGGCCGCATCCAGAAGAACCCCATCAGCGAGGCCGACGTGGAAATCATCCGCAACCTGCTCCGCGAGGTGCAGCCGCACCAGATATTCGTGGCCGGCGACCTGGCCGACCCGCACGGCACCCACCGCGTCTGCACGGACGGCGTCTTCGCCGCCATCGACCTGGAGAAGGAAGCCGGCGCCGAGTGGCTGAAGGACTGCCGCATCTGGATGTACCGCGGTGCGTGGGCAGAGTGGGAAATCGAGAACATCGAGATGGCCGTGCCCATCAGCCCCGAAGAGCTCCGCGCCAAGCGCAACGCCATCCTGAAGCATCAGAGCCAGATGGAGAGCGCCCCCTTCCTGGGCAACGACGAACGCCTCTTCTGGCAACGCAGCGAGGACCGCAACCGCGCCACGGCTGCCCTCTATGACAAGCTGGGCCTGGCTTCCTACGAGGCCATGGAGGCATTTGTAGAATATATTCCGCTGTAAAAGCTTATAAGGTATAGTCAATCGAGTAGGAGGAAAACGAAGTAGTTTTCTTCCTACTTTCGTTTTCCGACCTCTCACACCACCGTACGTGCCGTTCGGCATACGGCGGTTCCTTAGTGCTGATGCAATTTGACATATAAATCCACAAGGCAGGGGTAG
>CASEYC010000087.1 GCA_949292025.1 uncultured Bacteroides sp.
CTGTATCTTTTTGAAGTTGGTTTCTCTGAAATCTTTCATATACGTTGTGCATTAAAATCGGTTTGGGTTACAAAGATAAGTGATGGATACCGTTTTCAAAGCAAACAAAAGCAGGAGAAAGGAAGAAATATGCAGCATCTTCGTTAATAAAGCATAAATATAAGGTTGCTAAAACGGCGAAAGTACTCTTTCTTTTTCTTTTCGTCAGGAAGTACACTTTTAGTACGCCCGATAAAAAGAGAAACCCTTGATAATCAGTTGATTATCAAGGGTTTGAAGTACCCAGACCCGGGGTCGAACCGGGATGGAAGTGAATCCACTGGTGTTTGAGACCAGCGCGTCTACCGATTCCGCCATCTGGGCAACTTGTTTTCTCAATTGCGGTGCAAAGATACGGCTTTTTTCTAAACCTACAATACTTTTCCTAAAAAAAGGCGAAAAAAATAAGAAAACAGTGGGGGAAGGTGGCTTTATAGGGGAAAATGTTGTACATTAGCCGAAACTTTTAAAACTATATCGTATGGCAGCCAATAAAGATAACTTTTGTGTAATCATGGGAGGGGGCGTAGGCAGCCGTTTCTGGCCGTTCAGCCGCAAGACCCTGCCCAAACAGTTCCTCGATTTCTTCGGGACGGGACGCTCATTGCTGCAGCAGACCTACGACCGGTTCAAGAAGGTGATACCGGAAGAGAACATCCTGATCGTGACCAACGACCTGTATGCCGACTTGGTGAAGGAGCAATTGCCCGAACTGGCTTCCGAGCAGATCCTGCTGGAGCCTACACGGCGCAACACTGCCCCCTGCATAGCCTGGGCATCGTATCACATCCGGGCTTTGAACCCCAACGCCAATATCGTGGTGGCGCCTTCGGACCATCTGATCCTGAAAGAGGATGAGTTCCTGACGGCCATCAGGAAGGGCTTGGAATTTGTGGCGCAATCCGAGAAACTCCTGACACTGGGCATCAAGCCGAACCGTCCGGAAACGGGATACGGATACATCCAGATTGACGAACCGGTGGGCGACAACTTCTACAAGGTGAAGACCTTCACGGAGAAACCGGAGTTGGAATTGGCCAAGGTATTCGTGGAAAGCGGCGAGTTCTACTGGAATTCGGGCCTCTTCATGTGGAATGTGAACACCATCATCAAGGCGGGCGAGCAACTGTTGCCCGAGGTGGCCGCCAAGTTCGAGCCGGGAGTGGGCATCTATGGCACGCCGGAAGAGAAACGCTACATCGACGAGCACTTCCCCGCCTGCCCCAACGTATCCATCGACTTCGGCATCATGGAGAAAGCGGACAACGTCTACGTGTCGCTGGGCGACTTTGGCTGGTCGGACCTGGGCACCTGGAGCTCGCTCTACGACCTGTCCGACAAAGACGAGGACGGGAACGTCATCCTCAAATGCCAGTCGCTGCTCTACAACTGCCGAAACAATATCGTCACCCTGCCCAACAACAAGCTGGCCGTCATTGACGGGCTGGAGGGCTATCTGGTGGCGGAGTCGGACAACGTACTCCTCATCTGCAAGAAAGATGAAGAACATTCCATCCGCCGATACGTGAACGACACACAAATCAAGCTGGGCGAGGATTACATCTGACCCTTGCACGGCCAAACAGAACGAGGCGCGGATTTCGTCATGCGAATCCGCGCCTCACTTTTTTCATCTCCTGCCTGACGGCTGCTCAGAGTTGCGCCCGGATGGCCTCGGCCACCGCCTTGAACTCCTCGTCCGCCAGTTGCAGCTTGGGATTGGAGAAGAGCATGTCCTTCTCGCTCTGCATGGGCACGAGGTGGATGTGCGCATGAGGCACCTCCAGCCCCAGGACGGCCATGCCCACCTTGCGGCAGGGGAATGCCTTGCCGATGGCCAGCGCCACCTTCTTGGCGAAGACGTGCATGGCGGCCAAGTCTTCATCGCCCAGGTCGAAAATATAGTCTACTTCCTGCTTGGGCACCACCAAAGTATGGCCCTTCACCAGCGGGTTGATGTCCAGGAAGGCGAAAAACTTGTCATCCTCAGCCACTTTGTAGCAAGGAATCTCGCCTGCAATGATTCTGCTGAATATAGTCATACGCGTATCGGTTTAGAACGAGATGTTCAGTACTTCCAGTTTAATCATGCCTTGGGGCACCTTGATTTCGGCCACGTCGCCCACCTTCTTGCCCAGCAAGCCTTGCGCGATGGGGGTATTGACGGAAATCTTGCCCTCCTTCAGGTTGGCCTCGCTTTCGGACACGATGGTGTAGGTCATCTTGGCGCCGTTCTTCACGTTCTTCAGCTCCACCTTGTTCAGGATTTGCACGGAGTCGGTCTTCAGCTTCGACTCGTCGATAATCTTTGCATCGGCAATCACGGCCTTCAGCTTGGCGATTTTGCCTTCCAGCAGGCCCTGCGCTTCTTTGGCGGCGTCATACTCCGCATTCTCGGACAGGTCGCCCTTGTCGCGCGCCTCGGCTATCGCCGCTATGATTTTGGGGCGTTCCACCGCCTCCAGGTGCTTCAATTCGGCTATCAGTTTGTTGTAGCCGTCTTCTGACATATAAGCCATAGTTATTCCTCCTTAATGATTTTAATGTTTTACGTACATGATGTTTTCCCCGCACGCCAGGCGGCTTGCGGCTTGCTTAAAAACAAAAAAGAATTCCAACATGATGGTCATGCTGGAACCCTCTTTCCTTATTTCTGCTGCAAAGATAGGCTTTTAATCCATACGTGTCAAGCAAAAACCGATGCTTTGTAACATATTTAAACTAAATATCCTAATTGCTAACCATTTAGAGCAGCGCTTTCACTTCTTTTTCCAAATCCTTGATGGTCTCGCTCCGGGAAACCAGCTCGTTGGCGCGGCTCACGAGGAAGAGCGTGGGCAGGTTCTGGACGTTGTAGGCGGTGGCGAAGCTGGAGTAGATGCCGTTGCCGTCGCGCACGCACACCCAGGGCAGGTTGTCCGCCGTGGTCTTCCAGTAGTGCTCGTCGGCGTCCAGCGACACTTGGTAGATTTCCAATCCCTGCGAAGCATACTTGTCGTAGAGGTCGCGCAGCATATAGTTGTGCGAAGCCGACACGGCGCTCTGGTAGATGGTGAAGTCCACGATGACCACCTTTCCCTTCAGGTCGGTCAGGCGATGCACATTGCCCTCCAGGTCGCGCAGGTTGATGTCAATCACGCCCGTTTCCTGCACCTCTACCTGCGGCGCTTCCGCCACCTGCCGGGGCTGCTGGGCGCGCGTGTTCTTCATCCCCTTGATGACGATGTTATACAGGTTCTTCGAGCGGTCGGCGTGCGGGTAGTGCTGGTTCAGGCTGGTGGCCACGGCCGCAAAACAGCGGATGTCGTCTTTGCTGTTCAGGGGGTCGAAGATGAGGTAGTTGTTCAACTTCTGGAAGAGGGCGAAGTAGGCTGCCGCCGTGTTGGGCGCGGAGAAGATATAGCCGATTTTCACCTCGTCCTTATACGCCTTGAGCAACACCGCCAGGCTGTCCTGGAAGTCGTCCACCCCGATGGTGCGGGCGTTCATGGCGGCGGTGAGGTCGTCCACGCGGTTTTGCAACCGGGCTTGCTTCAGCGTCAGTTCCTTGATTTTCTCGCAATTGGCGGAGCCGGTCACGGCATATCCCGTGGCAAAGTCCTCGAAAGGCGCCTGCACCGTCACGGTCTCCGTGGAGTCGATGGACAGGTTGATGACCTTGTCTTCCACGCGCAGGCGGTAAAATTCGGGCGAAGCGGGCCGCTCGCCTTCGAACGTGAACGAGCCTCCCCCGTCCAGTTCAACGGAATCCATCGGCACGATGCCTTCCAAGGCAGAAGCCTCCAGGTAAAGCATTTTTCCGTCCGCTCCCGTCACTTCGCCTTCTATCTTGAACTGGGACCCGGAGCTACAGGCACCCAAGGCGGCCACGACCAGCGCGGCACAAAGCATATTCTTTTTCATTTTCCGGTTATAATATTAATCTTGATAATCAATCTGTTACAATCTCCCTGTTTACCCATACCCCCGCCCGCGGGCGCAGGTACGCCTAAGCACGGGCGCAGATACCTCCGTCCGCGGGCGGGGATATGCCTACCTTTCCCTCGCGGAAGCAACGCCTTCGCGAAGGAAAGACACGGCCTCCGCGAAACAAAGCCACGGCCTTCCCTGCGGACGCGGTGCAAAGATACGTCTTTTCGGGTTTAGTCAAAGCATTTTCCGCCGCTTTGCGCACGGAAATAGGGAAAAATTACGGATTTATATACTTTTTATTTCACTTACACGGTTTTACATAAATATAATGTGTATCTTTGCGCGAATTTTTAGAGAAAATAGAAACAACAGATTTTTTATGATTAACCCCATTGTTAAGACAATCGAGCTGGCCGATGGCAGAACCATCACGCTCGAAACGGGAAAGCTGGCAAAACAGGCAGACGGCGCTGTGATGCTGCGCATGGGAAACACCATGCTGCTGGCTACTGTTTGTGCCGCAAAAGATGCAGTTCCCGGTACCGACTTCATGCCCTTGCAGGTAGAGTACAAAGAGAAGTATTCCGCATTCGGACGTTTCCCCGGCGGCTTCACCCGCCGCGAAGGCCGCGCATCGGACGCTGAAATCCTGACCTGCCGCCTGGTTGACCGCGCCTTGCGCCCCCTCTTCCCCGACAATTTCCACGCTGAAGTATATGTGAACATCATCCTCTTCTCCGCCGACGGCGTAGACATGCCGGACGCACTGGCCGGACTGGCCGCATCCGCCGCACTGGCCGTGAGCGACATCCCCTTCGGAGGACCCATCGCCGAGGTGCGCGTGGCCCGCATCGACGGACAATTCGTCATCAACCCCACCTTTGAACAATTGGAGAAGGCCGACATGGACCTGATGGTGGGCGCCACCTACGAGAACATCATGATGGTGGAAGGCGAAATGAAGGAAGTGTCCGAGCAAGACCTGCTGGCAGCCCTCAAGGTCGCCCACGAGGCCATCAAGCCCATGTGCAAGGCACAGATGGAGCTGGCCGAGGAAGTAGGCTCCACCGTGAAGCGCGAATACTGCCACGAGGTGAACGACGAAGACCTGCGCAAGGCCGTGCACGACGCCTGCTATGACAAGGCCTACGCCATCGCCGCCAGCGGCAACCGCAACAAGCACGAGCGCGAAGATGCCTTCACCGCCATCCGCGAGGAGTTCAAGGCACAGTTCACCGAAGAGGAGCTGGAAGAAAAGGCACCGCTCATCGACCGCTACTACCACGACGTGGAGAAAGAGGCCATGCGCCGCTGCATCCTGGACGAAGGCAAGCGTCTGGACGGCCGCAAGACGACGGACATCCGTCCCATCTGGTGCGAGGTTTCTCCCCTGCCCGGCCCCCACGGCTCGGCCATCTTCACCCGCGGCGAGACGCAAGCCCTGGCCACAGTGACGCTGGGCACGAAGGACGATGAGAAAATCGTGGACGACGTGCTGGTGCAAGGCAAGGAGCGTTTCCTGCTGCACTACAACTTCCCCCCGTTCTCCACGGGCGAGGCGAAGGCACAGCGCGGCGTGGGCCGTCGTGAAATCGGCCACGGGCACCTGGCATGGCGCGCATTGAAGGGCCAGATTCCTGAAGGCTATCCCTACGTGGTGCGCGTGATGTCCGACATCCTGGAGTCCAACGGCTCCTCGTCCATGGCCACCGTATGTGCCGGCACGCTGGCGCTGATGGATGCGGGCGTGCAGATCAACAACCCCGTGTCCGGCATCGCCATGGGCCTCATCAAGAACGCAGGCGAAGACAAATATGCCGTCCTGTCCGACATCCTGGGCGATGAGGACCACCTGGGCGACATGGACTTCAAGGTGACGGGCACCAAGAACGGCATCACCGCCACGCAGATGGACATCAAGGTGGATGGCTTGTCCTACGACATCCTGGAGAAGGCCCTGCTGCAAGCCAAGGAAGGCCGCGAGTACATCCTGGGCAAACTGACGGAGACAATGCCCGAGCCGCGCGCCGACCTGAAGCCGCACGCACCGCGCATCGAGACCATGACCATCCCGAAGGAGTTCATCGGCGCCGTGATTGGCCCGGGCGGAAAGATCATCCAGGGCATGGAGGAAGAGACGGGTGCCATCATCAACATCGAGGAGGTGGGCAACGAAGGCCGCATCGAAATCGCAGGCACCAACAAGAAGTGCATTGATGACGCCATCCGCATGATCAAGGCCATCGTGGCCATCCCCGAAATCGGCGAGGTCTACCACGGCAAGATCCGCTCCATCATGCCCTACGGCGCGTTCGTGGAGTTCCTGCCGGGCAAGGACGGCCTGCTGCACATCTCCGAGTTCGACTGGAAGCGCCTGGAGACGGTGGAAGAAGCCGGCTGGAAGGAAGGCGACGAAATAGACGTGAAGCTGCTGGACATCGACCCGAAGACGGGCAAGTTCAAGCTGTCCCACAAGGTGCTGCTGCCCAAGCCGGAAGGCTATGCGGAGAAGCCTGAGCGCAAGGGGGGACGTCACGAGAAGCGATAAGCCGGGATTCCCCTGATTCATAGACATTGGAAAGCCGTTCATCCGCAATAAGGATGGGCGGCTTTTGCTTATCTAATACTTATTTCGTACTTTTGCAGCCACTTCCCGGAGACTTGAGATGAAGTCATCCGGGTTTCACAAACAAGACCATGGCCAATATGAAGTATGCACTTGTAACCGGAGGTTCGCGCGGCTTGGGCAGGGCAGTCTGCCTGAAGGTCGCCCAAATGGGAATCCCCGTACTTATCAATTATCAGTCGAACGAGGCTGCCGCCCAGGAGGTGAAGGCGCTGGTGGAGGCGGAAGGCGTTTCGGCCGAACTGCTCCGCTTCGATGTCCGCGTGAAGCAGGAAGTGGACGATGCCTTGTCCCGCTGGGAAGAGGCGCATCCGGACGACTACATCGCCTACCTGGTGAACAATGCGGGCATCCGGCGCGACGGGATGCTGTTCATGATGCCGGAGCAGGATTGGCACGACGTGCTGGACATCACGCTGAACGGCTTCTACAATGTCACCACGCACCTCTTGCCCAAGATGATGATGCGCAAGCACGGGGGACGCATCGTGAACATGTCCTCCTTGTCGGGCCTGAAGGGACTGCCCGGACAGACCAACTACAGCGCGGCCAAGGCGGCCCTCATCGGTGCCACCAAGGCGTTGGCGCAGGAAGTGGCCCCGCGCGGCGTGACGGTCAACGCCATTGCCCCCGGCTTCATCGAGACGGACATGACCAAGGACCTGCCACAGGACGAGTTGAAGAAGATGATTCCCGTGGGACGTTTCGGCCGTCCGGAGGAAGTGGCTGCCTTGACAGGTTTCCTGCTTTCGGACGAGGCCGCCTACATCACGGGCGAAGTGATTTCCATCAACGGGGGGTTGTACACCTAATTAATATAGAATGTGGCAGAGACGAGGCACGCCATGTCTCTACCACAATTCTTCATGCTTCACTCCCCCAAATGGTTCCACCCCTGCGCCTTCAGCTCAAACTCCTGGCCGTCGCGGGTGATGAGGGCGCAGCCCAGTTCCGGCTTGGTGATATGCCCGATGAGCTTCACACCCTCCATCTCTGCCACCTTCTCGTGGTCGGCAATGGGCACGGTGAACAGCAGTTCGTAGTCCTCGCCGCCGTTTAGGGCGCAGGTGGTGACGTTCATGTTCAGTTCCTCCGCCATCACGGCTGTCTGGTAATCCAGGGGGATATGCTCCTCGTAAATCCGGCAGCCCACCTTGCTCTGCGTGCAGATGTGCAGCAGTTCTGACGACAAGCCGTCCGAAATGTCCATCATCGCCGTAGGCTGTACGCCTGCCTCGCGCAATTTTTGGATGATGTCCCGGCGCGCCTCCGGCTTCAACTGACGTTCCAGCAAATATTCCCGCCCGGCAAAATCCGGCTGCACATCGCCATCGGCGTCCTTCAATGCCAGTTTCTCACGCTCCAACAGTTGCAGACCCATGTAGGCCGCGCCCAAGTCGCCACTGACGCAGACGAGGTCCGTCTCGTGCGCGCCGTTCCGATAGACCGCTTTGCCCCGCTCCACGTCGCCGATACAGGTGATGCTGATGGTCAGTCCCGTCAAGGACGAGGTGGTGTCCCCACCCACGATATCCACGCCATATTCCTCGCACGCCAGGCGGATGCCCGTATACAGAGCCTCCATGTCCTCCACAGAGAAGCGTTTGGACAGGCCCAACGACACGGTGATTTGCCTCGGCGTGCCGTTCATAGCATAGATGTCCGAGAAGTTCACCACGGCCGACTTGTAGCCCAGGTGCTTCAGCGGCACGTAGGTCAGGTCGAAGTGAACGCCCTCCAGCAGCAGGTCGGTAGTTATCAGCACTTCGCGGTCCGCAGGATAGGACAGCACGGCAGCATCATCGCCCACGCCATATTTGCTTGATTCGTTCTTCAGTTCAATCCCCTCGGTGAGGTGGCGGATCAGGCCGAACTCGCCGAGAGTGGCTATTTCTGTCCTCATATCTTTATTATGCCTGGTTAATCAGTTCGCGCATGATTTCCGCCATCTTGGGCTGCGCGGCGTCGGCAGCCTTCTGCACTTCCTCGTGCGAAACCTCCACGATTTTGCCCTCCACGCCCAAGTCGGTAATCACTGAGATGCCGAACACGCGGATGCCGCAATGGTTGGCCACGATGACCTCGGGCACGGTGGACATGCCCACGGCGTCGCCGCCCAGGATGCGGTACATCCGATACTCTGCCGGCGTCTCGAACGTGGGGCCTTGCGTGCCCACATACACGCCGTGCTGCACCTTGATGCCCCGCCCGGCGGCTATGGCATCGGCCTTGCGGATCAAGTCGCGGTCATACGCCTCGCTCATGTCCGGGAAACGGGGACCGTAGGGGATGTTCTTGCCATGCAACGGATGCTCGGGGAAGAAGTTGATATGGTCCGTGATGATCATCAGGTCGCCGATCTCGAAGTCAGGGTGCATTCCGCCCGCGGCATTGGACACGAACAAGGTCTTGATGCCCAGCTCGCGCATCACACGCACCGGGAAAGTCACCTGCTGCATGGTGTAGCCCTCGTAGTAATGGAAGCGTCCCTGCATGGCCATGATGTCCTTCTGTCCCAGCTTGCCGAAAATCAGCTTGCCTTTGTGGCCCTCCACTGTGGACACGGGGAAGTAGGGAATCTGCTCGTACGGGATTTCATACTTGTCCGTTATCTCGTCGGCCAGGCTGCCCAAGCCGGTTCCCAGTATGATGGCCGTCTCAGGCCGGGTGTGCATCTTCTCCTTGAGGAAGGATGCGGTTTCTTGGATTCTTTCTAACATAGTCTATGATAGTTTGGTTGAATGCGAGTTGTTGGTTTTGCAGGATTTTGATTTCCACGGGCAGGGCGTAGAGGTACGGCTTCAGGCGGTCGGGCAGCAACGGGTGCCCCTTCAGGCGCGCCGCGTCTTTCTCGGTGGTCACCACCAGGCAGGGTTTCCCTTGCATGCTGTCGAAGTATTCCTCCATCCGCTGGAAATCCCGCCGACTGAAGTCATGGTGGTCGCCAAAGGCCAGATGGACCACACCGGCCGCCCGCGCCTCCATCTCCTCCACCAGCGGCGCAGGCTGCGCGATGCCCGTCACCAGCAGGACGTGCCTGTCCTTGTCCGGAATGTCCTGGCGGCCTGCCGATTTCGCCCGACCGGGGAAAACCGGCTGCAGGCGTCCGTAGCGCAAGCCCGTGAAGAACAGTTGCTGCCAAGGATACAGGTCCAGCTTCTTGGTGATGATATTGAAATCTATCGGCTTGATATCCTCCGGACACTTGGTCACCACCACCACCTGGGCGCGCGCCTTGCCTTCCGCCGGTTCGCGCAGTCGTCCCATAGGCAGCAGGCAGTCATCCGTCAGCAAGCGGCGGCAGTCCGTCAGCAGGATGTTCAACCCCGCCTTTACCCGACGGTGCTGGAAGGCGTCGTCCAGCAGCACCACGTCCACCTGCGGCCTGTCCAGCTTCATCAGTTCGCGGATGCCGTGGCAACGGTCTTCGTCCACCGCCACGCGAACCTCCGGGAACTTGGTCTTCATCTGCCGGGGCTCGTCGCCGATGCTGGTCGCGCTGCTTTGCACGTCCGCCAGCACATAGCCCGTGGTCTTGCGCCGGTAGCCCCGGCTCAGGGTGGCCACGTTCAGCCGCTGGCTGCGGAGCAGGCGGACCAGGTATTCCGTATGCGGGGTCTTGCCGGTGCCGCCCACCGCCAAATTGCCGACGCAGATGACGGGCAAGCCGAAACTCTCCGACCGGAGCCAGCCCCAGTCGAAAAGCTTGTTGCGCAGCCTGACGCCCACGCCATACAGCCACGCCACCGGGCGCAGCCAACGGAATATCTTGAAATCCTGCCCGTCCATCCGCTTAACTTAATGGATATTCGGTTCAAACGGCATACGTGCCTGCAAGGCATCTTTCACCTCGAAGCGGTCAAGGCTTTCCATCCCGCGGAGCCATTGTCCTGCCCCGCCTTGCAGCAAACGGGCCTTGACATAGCCTGCGGGACTGAACTCCATCAGTTGCTCCCACGCGCTCTTCTTGGCGGGATAATCCATCCGCGTGTAGCCCTCCACTCCGGCGCGGGCCACGGCTATCTCCAAGGCGCGATCCAGTCCGCCCAGCTCGTCCACCAAGCCCAGTTCCTTTGCCCGGACGCCTGTCCAGACACGTCCCTGCCCCACTTGGTCCACGGCTTCTTTCGTCATTCCGCGGCCTTCCGCCACACGCGAAAGGAAGAGGTCATAGCCCCGCTCCACGTAGGCCTGCATCAGCGTCTTCTCCCCCTCTGTCATGGGGCGCACCGGTATCCCGAAATCACTGAACGCATTGGTCTTCACCACATCAAAGCTGACGCCGACTTTCCGCGCCAGGCCTTCCATGTCGGGCATCATGCCGAAGATGCCGATGGAGCCGGTCAGCGTGGTCGGCTCGGCCACGATGCTGTCCGCATTGCACGCGATGTAGTATCCGCCCGACGCGGCATAATCGCCCATGGAGACGATGACGGGTTTCTCCTTCTTCAGCTCGCCGACGGCGTGCCAGATTTGCTCCGAGTCGTAGGCACTGCCTCCGGGCGAATTGATGCGCAGCACCACCGCCTTCACGTCCTCGTCTTCCTCCAGCTTGCGCAGGTCGCGGATCATCTGGTTTCCGTCAATGCTTTCCCCGCCGCCCGCCATCAGGCTGCCTATCTGCCCGTCGGCATAATACACGGCCACGATGTTGCCGCTCTTGTCCTTAGGCACGTTTTTCTTCACATTCTTCATGTCCTTCAGGCCCAGCGTGCGCAGGTCGTCGTCCTCGTCGATGCCGACCCACTGCTTCAGGTAGTCGCGCACGTCATTCTTATAAATCAGCGTATCCGCCAAGCCGGCTTCCACACATTCCCCGGCGGGCTGGAAGAGCAACATGCGGTCGGCAGCCCGGTTCAGGTCGTCCACCGTCACCCCGCGCGAGTCGGCCACCTCTGCGGCCATCTCCCCCCAAAGGGAAGCCAGGTAGTCCATGGTCTGCTCACGGTTGGCCTCGCTCATCTCCATGCCGACGAAGGGCTCCACGGCACTCTTGTACGTGCCTACCTTGAAGATTTGCCACCGGATGCCCAGCTTGTCCATCAGATCCTTGTAGAACACCGGCATGGACGACAGGCCGCTCCACTCCAACATGCCCTGCGGGTTCAGCAGCACCCGGTCTGCCACGCTGGCCACGTAGTACATCGGCTGGGTGTACATGTCGCCGTAGGCCACGATGAACTTGCCAGACTCCTTGAAATCGGCCAAGGCGTCGCGCACCTCCTTCAGCGAGGCAAAGCCGTCAGTGGCCAAGTTTGTTGCTTCGATATAAATGCCTTTGATGTTTTCATTCTCCTTCGCCTTGCGGATGGAGGCCAGCAGGTCGTCCAGCCCATACACCGCGGCCTCGTCCCCCATCAGGACGGACCAAGGGTCTTCCCCGCCCCGTTCGACAAGCGTCCCGTCCAGGTCCAGCTTCAGGATGGAGTTCTCGCGCACGGTCACTTCCGAATCCGATGAATACAACATACTGAACATCATCAGGATACTGACGATGAACAACAAGACGCCCGATACGATGATGCCCGTAATGGTGGCAAGCGTAAATTTCAGAAAATCTTTCATTATTCCACGTTGTTTTTTAGATGCTAACCTTTTCGGCTAACAAAGATAAGTAAATTAGTTGATATGCGCCCTATCTGTCGCAGGGATTTTCGACTTGTCACACGGAATAGGAAGATTTTGCCCATCAAAATGGGGTATATCCCCGCCTGTGCTTACCCGTACCTCCGCTCGCGCTTAGGCGTACCTCCGCCCGCGGACGGGGATATGGCTGTCCCCGCAACCCTAAAATCGTCCCCTGATGGACGAAAAAAGACGAACAAACGTACAAGATATGAAAGTTTGTTGTAACTTTACGCGCAAACAAACACCTATCAAAGATGAAAAGAGTTACCAGATTATTGATTATTATAGCTTTATGCTATTTATCCCTGCCCGCTGCCGCACAAGGCAAGGGTGACGATTTGCAGAAACAGGCCATGGAAAGCCTGGAAAAGAAAGAGTATATCCGCGCGCGCTACTTGTATCTGCAAGCCTACAATGCCTACATTAATGCAGCACAATATGAACAGGCGGTGGCGTGCGGCGTGCAGGCCAGCGCCTTGTATCACCGGGAGAATTATTACAACGAAGCCTTCGAACTGCTGTACGGCGTAGAGCAGAACCTGATAGACGGCGAGCGGAAGACAGGCCGGCAGATGCCCGCCCTGCGCTACCCCATCACGCGCGAACGCCTGCAAATGTACATCAAGCTGCGCAAATCGGCCAGCGCCAAGGAGCAATTGGCCAAGCTGAAGGGATGGGCCGAGGCTGCAAAGGTGGACTCGCTGGCCACCAATCTGCTGTATACCGAGGCCAACTATTACTACACCTTCGGCCAGACCCAACAGGGGGATGCCGCGTTCAACGCCCTGGTGCAACGCTATGCCGAACAGAAGGACTACGACAAGGCGCGCGCCTGCTACAAAGAAATGATTGCCATGGGCCGCCGCTCGGGCAGCGTCCCCCTCGTGGCCCGCGCATACGACAAGTATATGGCATGGAATGACTCCATCCGCGCCATCGAAGCACAAGAAAAATATGACGCCCTGAACGCCCAATACGAAACCAGCCTGCAGACCATCGAAGAAAAGGACGACTCGCTGGCCGCCCGCCAATACACCATCATCGGCCTGTGCGTGCTGGCCCTCATCCTGGCTGCCGCACTGGTGCTGGGTGCTGTCGTGTTGTTGCGCTTCGTCATGCAGACGCGCAAACAGAAGAAGGTCATCGAGACGGTCAAGGAGCACAATGCCCTGAAGACGCAGTTCATCCGCAACATATCCGCCCAAATGAAACCCACCTTGGACACGCTGGACGCCAAGCAACCGGGCGTACAAGCCTTGTTGGGCTTCTCGGACCACATTGAAGAACTCTCCGCCTTGGAAGACACGCTGGCCGAGCCCTACGAAATGGAGGAAACCAACGTCTTCACCTTCTGCGAAGGCGTGATGAACCAAGTGCGAGACAAAGTGCGGGACAATGTTTCGCTGAACGTGAACGCCCCCAAGCTGACGGTGAAAATCAACAAGGAGCACGTGGCGCGCATCCTGCTGCACCTCCTGCAAAACGCCGCCGAGCACACGCCCGCAGATGGAAAAATCTGGCTGGACTTCAAGAAACGCGGCGCACATACCCACCAGTTCATCGTCACCGACACGGGCGTCGGCATCCCGGAGGAACGGCGCGCCAACCTGTTCAAGCCCTTCAGCGAACTGAAAGACCTAACCCAGGGTGACGGCTTGGGATTGCCCATCTGCTCATTGGAAGCCACCAAGATGAACGGCAGCCTGTCGCTGGACGCGGATTACACCAAAGGGGCGCGGTTCGTGCTGGAGTTGCACGGATGACGAGGATTAACCTTTTTTATCACGGACGGCACACGATTCTTACGATAAACCCGTAAATTTGCGGCCATACAAAGAATTACCATATCCTTCAAGACAACGTAAGAACCATGAACATCAAAGAGACAATCGCCGCGTCGGTCTTGGCCGCCTTGGCATTGAGTGCCTGCCAAGGCGGTTCCCGCGTGGTGGAGAATCCACTGATTGAAGCCGCCAACTCCCTAACCCTCGACATCACGAAGGTAGAACTGACGGATACGGCCACTTGGCTGCAAGTCGACGCCTACCGTGCGAAAGACTGGATAAGAATCACTTCGGACGCCTGCCTGCATGCCGACGGCCGGACTTATGCCTTAACCGGAGCACAAGGCATCACGCCCGACTCAGACTTATGGATGCCCGTTTCCGGTGAAACCACCTTCCGCCTGCGCTTCGAACCGCTCCCCCTCCGCACCCTCTCATTCGACTTCATCCAGGAGAACGAAGGGCAGGACTGCTTCAAGCTGTTTGGCATTGACCTGACAGGCAAGGCCACATTTGGCACGCCCGAAAGTGTACCCCAAGAAGCA
The DNA here is from genome assembly GCA_949292025.1 of uncultured Bacteroides sp. GTDB lineage: Bacteria > Bacteroidota > Bacteroidia > Bacteroidales > Bacteroidaceae > Bacteroides. Next base: position 14,535 of record CASEYC010000087.1, read on the forward strand.
CGCCGAATGGACGGAAACGCACCTATGCCCACTCCCATCTTCCGCTGCGGAGAGACCAGCCTGACCATACACCTGCTGGGATGGCACGAAGGCATGATGCGGGAATTGCCGATAGACTTGGTGAACACGTGGGGCAAAAGCAAAAAATATACCTCTCCGATTGACCCCGAGAAACATACCGCCACCTACCACTTCATGCAGTATGGCACCATGCCCGTGGGCATCTCCACAGGCAGCCTGATTTGGCTGGCACCCGGCGAAAAGGCGGAAATCTACCTGGACCTTCGAGTAAACGGACGATACATAGCCGACCGCCGCACCGGACTCCGACAGCCTCCCCTCCGCCGTCTCTACGCCACCGGCACGTATGCCAATCTCAACAACGTGTGGAACAGCGGACTGCCCAACCTGCATTCCTACTCTCTGAACGCGCATGAAGAGGGGTTCGCCGACTTCCAACTGGACGGCGCAGCCTACGTGGCCCGCGTGGGCGAACAATACCGGACCATCTCGGACAGCCTGCAAGCCGACACCCTTCTTCCGCCTCTTGCCAAGGAGGCCATGCAACTCTCGCTCAAGGGAGAAGTCCTTATGGCCATCGGGCAAGCCGACCTCATCCGCAGGAATGCCTTCCTCCATCAACATCCGGCTCAGGACTGGAACCTTCTCTCCATGCCGGACATCGCTCCCGTCCGGCCGGAGCATGCGGTCGTTGTCGCCCAATGGTTCAACCTCAATGACCCGCAATGGCTGCTGATGCCATTCCCCGGCCAAAGCTTCACCATCGACTTCCTAAACAACACCGAGGACGACTGGCTGGATGACTGGCAGGAGGCTGCCGGCCTGCACGAGGGTTTCATCCCCACGTTGCGCAAGTTCAACCGCTTGGCAAAAAAGGTACAGAACAACACCTTGACGGATGACGACCTATTTGTCCTCACTCCGGAAGAATCATTCTGCGCCGATGCTTTGCGCACCATGCGGAATGCCGTGCAGGAGGAACTGGCTGAACTGGCCAAGAAAGCCGTCATACAGCCCGTACCGGACGTCCCGGCAACCCAATTGTTCGAAGCCATCCTCGCCCCCTACCGAGGCAAGGTGGTCTTCGTGGACTTCTGGAACACGTGGTGCGGTCCTTGCCGTACCGCCATCGAACACATCGAGCCGCTGAAGGACACGACATTGAAACACGATGACCTCGTCTGGATCTACATCGCCAATGAGACTTCGCCCCTCACTACCTATCGGACGATGATTCCCGGCATCCACGGACAACACTACCGTCTGAGTAACGAGCAATGGGACGCCCTCTGCAAGCCATTAAAGATAGGCGCCATCCCCGCATACGTTCTGGTGGACAAGGATGGTACGTATGCCCGTCGGGACGACCTGATGGATACCCGCCTGCTGGTAAAGACCTTGAAAGAGAGACTACAATAACCTAAATAACAACGACAATGAACATCAGACATTACCTCGGGGCACTCTTGCTGCCCCTGGCCTTCGCGGCCTGCCAAAGCGGTCCCCGCACGGTGGAGAACCCGTTGGTGGAGACCTCCAACACCATGACCCTTGACATCGTCAAGGTGGAACTGACGGACACGGCCACCGTGCTCCAAGTGGATGCCTACTTCCAGCCGAGGTACTGGATACGCATCGACTCCAAGACTTATCTCCAGGCCGACGGCAAAAAATATGCCCTGACCGCCGCCCAGGGCATCACGCCCGACTCCCTGTTCTGGATGCCCGACTCCGGCGAAGCTTCCTTCCAACTGACCTTCCAACCACTGCCTTTCGGCACCAAGAAGTTCGACTTCATCGAGTCTGACTGCGACGACTGCTTCAAGCTGTATGGCATCGACCTCACAGGCAAGGCCACGTATGACACGCCCGAAGGCATTCCCGCCGAAGCCTTGGCCATGGACGGCAACGCCTCCGTACCCGAACCTGTTTTCAAGAGCGGGGAGACCACGGTGGACGTGCATCTGCTGCACTACCGTCCGGAACTGGTGAAAGAACTGAACCTGTATGTCAATACCCTGTGGGGCAGTCAAGAGGAGAACACAGCCACCATTGACCCCGAAACGGGCACGGCCACCTTCAAGTTCCAACAGTACGGACCGGCGCAGGGCCTGATGGTCATGGAAAGACTGGGCGGTTCCACCCTGTGGCTGGCTCCCGGCGAACACGTGGAACTGTACTACGACATGCGGGCCATGGGCCAACAGATTGTGGCGCGGCGCGGAAATGACGCCCCGTCTGCTTTCCGCCCGCTCTACGCCACCGGCACCTACGCCAATCTGAACAGCCTGTGGAACAGCGGACAAATCAAACGCCTGCGCTCCATGGACCTGTACAACGGCGAATTTGCTGACTACAAGATGAGCGCGGAAGACTATATGGCCCACGTCACCGCCACCTACAAGGCTCTCTCGGACAGCATCGCCGCCGACACCTTTCCGCCGATGTTCAAGGAAATCCTGCAACTCGGCCTGAAAGAAGAGGCCGTGAACGCCATGATGCAAGGCGATTACTTCCGGGAGCACAACTACCGGTCCTCACACAACGACTGGGACTTCAAGACACCCGTCAAGGGCATCGACAAGCTGAAACCGGAGCAACAGGCGGCGGTGGCCCAACTCTTCGACATCAACGACCCCATGCTGCTGATGGGCTGGCAAGCCAGTGATTACATCGGTGCCGTGGCTTACGCGGACAACGCCTGGCTGAAGGCCACTGGCATCAGTGAAGGTTTCATCCCCTCCCTCCGCAAGTTTGTCTCCTTGGCACGCAAGGCACAGGCTGCCGAACTGGCCGATGCTGACCTGCAAGCATTCACCCCGGAAGAGTCGTTCTATGCCGAAGCACTGAAATCCATGCAGCAATCCGCCTTGGACAAGCTGAAGGCCGCCGAGGGCAAGGCCGTCATCGAGCAGACCCCGGACGTGCCCGTGGCAAAATTGTTCGATGCCATCGTTGCTCCCTACAAGGGCAAGGTGGTGTTCGTGGACTTCTGGAACACGTGGTGCGGCCCCTGCCGTGCCTCCATCAAGGCCACCGAACCGCTGAAATCCACGGAGCTGAAACACGACGACCTGGTATGGATCTACATTGCCAACGAATCCTCGCCCATCGTGCAATACAAGACGATGATTCCCGACATCCAGGGCAAGCACTACCGCTTGAACAGCAAACAGTGGGCCTACCTCTGCGACCAGTTCAAGATTGACGGCATCCCCTCCTACGTCGTGGTGGACAAGGACGGCACTTACAAGCTGCGCAATGACCTGCGCGACCACAGCAAGCTGGTACCCACGCTGCAAGAGAAGCTGGCTGAATAAGCCCACGTCCCCTGAAAAATCAGGCGCGGATTCCGCGGACGGCACGGATGGTCTTCCTACTGACAAATCCGTGAGACCCGCGAAATCCGCGCCTGAATCATTTTAACCAAGAGGGTCCTCTCAACGTAACGCCTCCACCTCGTCCGGCGTCAGGGGAATCTTCTTGCCCAAGCGACGGGCACCAGTTTCGGTGATGAGATAGTCCTCCTCGTTGCGGATGCCGCCGAAATGACGGTATTCTTCCACCTTATCATAATTAATGAAGTCGGTGAACTTGCCTTGCCCGCGCCACAGGTCGATGAGTTCGGGGATGAAATAGATGCCCGGCTCGACGGTGTGGACAAAGCCCGGCTCCAAAGGTATGGCCAGACGCTGGCTCTTGCGGCCGAACTGCGTGCTCTTGGGCTGGCCGTCATAGCCCACCCAGATTTCGCCCAGGTTCTCCATGTCGTGTACGTCCAAGCCCATCATGTGGCCGAGACCGTGGGGATAGAACAGGGCGTGTGCCCCCTCGCGCACGGCATCTTCCGTGTTTCCCTTCATCAGGCCAAGTTCCTTCAGGCCGTCCACCATCACGCGGGCGGAAAGGTCGTAGACATCCATGTAGGGGATGCCGGGGCGCAGGGTCTTGACACTCTCCAGGTGCATGGCATTCTGGATTTCGTAGACGGCACGCTGGCGCGAGGTGAACGTCTTGCTGACGGGGATGGTGGACGACATGTCGCCACAGTAGCCCGAAGGCAGTTCGGCGCCGGCGTCGATGAGGAACAACTGGCCTTCCTCGATGCGGTTGCCGTGGTAGTGGTTATGCAAGGTCTGCCCGTTGATGGTGGCAATGGTGGCAAAGGACAGCTCGCAGTTGTGGCTTTCGGCCACGTGGTTCATCTCGGCCACCACCTCATACTCATACATGCCCGGACGGATGAAGCGCGTGGCGGCAATGTGCATGTCGGCGGTGATGTCGCAGGCACGTTCTATCTCGGCGATTTCCTCGGCGGTCTTGTGGTTGCGCTGCTTCACCACGGCGCAGATGAAAGGCACGGAACCTTCCTGATGGGCGGGCGGCAAGCCCAGCCAGTCCATCAGCTTCAGCTTGTGCTCGGGGCGGTAGGGCGGCAGGTAGTGGATGGTGCGGCCCTGCTGGATGGCGTGGTGCAGATAAGCCATCAGCTGGTCGGAAGGACGTGTCTCGGTGATGCCCACGGCGGCGGCCTTCTCGTGCAGGGTGGGCTGGGTGCCCATCCAGACGATGTAGTCGATGGAGAGTTCGTCGCCGAAGATGATTTCCCGGTCCTCGTCGATGTCAATCACGGCATTCAGCCCGGCAAAGTTCAGGCCGAAATAATAAAGGAAAGAGGAGTCCTGCCGATAACGGAAGGTGTTGTCCTCGTAGTTCAGTCCTTGTTCGTCATTGCCCAGAAAGAGCAATACTCCTGAGCCGACGGCTTTCTTCAGCGCGGCGCGGCGCTGCACGTAAGTTTCTTTAGCAAACATAGTATGATAGCAATATAAATATGTAAGTCTCCCCAAAGATATGGATAAAAAACAAGAATCATGCAATAAAACGGCACTATTTGCATATAAGGCTTGAAAGAGAGGAGAAAGAGAGGGAAAAGAGAGGAGAAAGAGAGGGGAAACGGACTTGCAGACCGGTGACGGTCAAATCCCCGAATCGTTAGAGCAAGTGTGGTTATCCTGCGTTATTCCCTCATTTATTCCTTAAATAAACAAAAAAAAACGACGTCTGCGATTAAAAAAAGTTCGCTTTCGACATGATTAGTTTCCTAAATGAAGTACATTTGCAGGGTGAATTTCTAAAAAAGTACAAACCATGTTAAGGCACTTTATCCCAGTAAGCGCATTTTTGCTCGCGTCCTTCGCCATGGAGGAACGGTGCTGGCAGCGCCAAGCGAGAGCCAGGGTATAAGGGCTGTCCAACAGGACGGCACTTGTACCGGAGTAGTGAAAGATGCAACCGGTGAGACCATCATCGGCGCATCAGTGTTAGTAAAAGGCACGACCAACGGTGTCATCACGGACATTGACGGCAATTTCCAGTTGCGCAACGTCAAGCCGGGAGACATCATCCAGATTTCCTATGTGGGCTTCACCACGCAGGAAATCAAGTGGGACGGCCAGCCGCTCAACGTCATCCTCAGGGAAGACACGGAAATCCTGGATGAAGTGGTGGTAGTAGGTTATGCCACGGTGAAGAAGGCCAACCTGACAGGTGCCGTGTCCGCCGTGGACGAAGAGGTACTGGAGAGCCGCCCCATCGTCAACTTGGGTCAAGGTCTGCAAGGTACCATTCCTAACCTGAACATCACCACGAGCGGACAGCCCGGTCAAGGAACGACGTTCAACGTCCGCGGTGAAACTTCCATCAACGGCGGTAGCCCGTTGGTGTTGGTAGACGGCGTGGAAATGGACCCCGACCTTATCAACCCGCAGGATGTGGCCAGTGTATCGGTCTTGAAGGATGCCGCTTCCGCCTCCATTTATGGCGCACGTGCCGCCTATGGTGTGGTGTTGATTACTACCAAAACAGGCGGCAAGAATCAGCCCACCCGTGTGTCACTTGATGCATCCATTTCATGGAACAGCCCCACAACACGCCCCGAGTACATGAACTCGCTACAGTATGTGAATTGGATGAACATGGCCAGCATGAACACCAATAGTGGAAGAGTACTATTTGACCAAAATGATATTGAACACATTACCGCATATTATAATGACCCGGTCAACAACGAACCTGTGTTCTATGATCCCTCGGATACGGATAGTTATTGGGCCAGCATGATGTCGCAAGGCAAGTATGGTTATTGTGGCAACACGGACTGGATGAAGGAAATGTATAAGAAGAACTACCCACTCCAGAAGTACAATGTAAACATCAGTGGTGGTAGCGACAAGACCACTTACTATACCTCTGTAGGCTATATGGACCAAGGCTCATTGATGCGCTATGGCAATGAGCAATACCGTAAGTTCAACGTGGTGAACAACATCAACTACGAGGTGAACAAATGGTTGAGTTTCTCTATGAAGACCTCGTACATCCGTACGGAACTGAACGGACTTGCCCAAGACAATGCCCACGGCCAAGCTTGGATTGGTAATGACACGTCACCCTTGATGCCCGTAAAACACCCGGACGGGCACTGGTCCGGCCAAGGAAACTACACCAACTTCGCCGCCGTGCTGGAAGAGGGAGGTTCGCGCAAGACTACGAAGAACGACTTCTGGAATACATTGGCTGTGGAAATCAAGCCTTTGGAAGGACTGAGCGTCAAGATGGACTACACGTTCAACTACTATGCAGAACACCAGAAGAACCATGCCACTTCATTCAATGAATACGGCGAAGGCGGGCGTTTCCTGCAAGTGTTCCAGTACTCTGACCCCAACTATGTGTACGAGTACCAGACCAATGACACCTACAATGCCTTCAACCTCGTGGGCAACTATGAGAAGACGTTGGGCAAACATTACTTCAAGGTGATGGTAGGTTACAACCAGGAGACCAAACACACGCGCAACTTCTCCGCACAGCGTAACGATTTGATTTACAATGAGCTTCCTTCCATGAGCAACGCCACCGGCGAACGTTATGTGAGCAACGCAGACGACAGCTGGGCTACGCGAAGCGGATTCGCCCGTATCAACTACACTTTCAATGACCGTTATCTGCTGGAACTGAACGGACGTTATGACCTCTCGTCCAAGTTCCCAAAGAACGATCGCGCCGTGTTCAACCCCTCGTTCTCCGTGGGTTGGAGACTGAGTGAGGAAGAGTGGTTCAAGGAACCCACCAACAACTTCTTCGACGATTTGAAGATCAGAGCCTCCTATGGTAGTCAGGCCAACCAAGCATTGGATAACGGTTGGTACGCCTACTTGTCCACCTATGGCAGTGGCAACACAGGTTACCTCTTCGGTGGCCAGCAAGTACGCTACATCCTGCCGGGCGGGTTGGTAAGCAACACCGTGACGTGGGAAAAGGTGACGCAGTGGGACCTCGGTCTGGACTTCACCATCCTGCGCAATCGCTTGACGGGTACCTTCGACTACTACCAACGTAAGACTACCGGCATGTTGGGCCCGGGTCGCCTGCTCCCCAGCATCCTGGGTGCCAACGAGCCGCAGGAAAACGCCGCCGACATGAAGACTTATGGTTGGGAACTGGCCCTAACGTGGAACGACAAGCTGGAGAACGGCCTGCACTACTCCGTGGGCTTCAACATCTCGGACACACAGGCAGAGATAACCAAGTATGACAACCCCACCAAGTCGTTGGCCAGCAGTTATTATGTAGGAAAGAAGATTGGTGAAATCTGGGGCTATGAATCCACCTTGTTCCAGTCGGAAGAGGAAATTGCCAATTCGCCCGACCAGTCGCAAGTGGACGGCGGTTTGAGTAAGATTCCGGGTGATATCAAGTTTATCGATATCAATGGGGACGGAGTCGTAGACCAAGGCAAGAATACCGTGGACGACCCGGGTGACAAGCGCATCATCGGCAATGACAGAGCTCGTTACCGTTACGGCTTCAACATCACGGCAGACTGGAAAGGCTTCGACCTCGGTATCTTCTTCCAAGGCGTGGGCAAACGTGACATGGTGTTGCCGGACAACTTCAAGTACCAATATTCCAGCGAATGGCAGGTGCCGCAAGGCTATGCCAACGACTATTGGACGGAAGACAACCGCGATGCCTTGTTCCCCGTGCCGCGTTTCAATGGCGGCACGCCCCTGCGCAACGTGAATTCCACACGCTACCTAGTGGATGCCTCCTATCTGCGTCTGAAATCCTTGACCTTCGGCTATACCCTTCCGGAGACATGGACACAGAAAGCTTACATCCAAAAGGCACGTATCTACTTCTCTGCTGAAAACCTGTTCACCATCAAGCACACGCCGGAAGGCTTCGACCCGGAACTGGACGACCCGTACAAGTATCCGTTGCAACGCGCCTTGTCGATTGGTGTAAGCCTAACATTCTAATAACCCATAAAAACTGAACAACATGAAACTGAAATACTTATTATACAGTTCGATCATTGGAGCGGCCACGTTGACAAGCTGCAACGATGCCTTCCTGGAAAGGGCGCCCCAATCCATCAACGACCAGACGTTCTGGTCCACGCCCAGTGACTTGGAGACGTATGCCAACTATTTTTACAGCTTGCTGCCGGGCGGCGTATCCAACTATGACGATACGTGGAGCGACAACCAAGTGCCCAGAAGCCCGGAATCCTACATCTGGCAGCAATACAGCATACCTACCGAGGATGACAACTGGAACAAGAGTGCGTGGCAGACTATCCGCCGCCTCAACTATTTCATGACCCACTACGGGACGGTGACGGGCGACGAAAGCGAAATCAACCGCTACGTGGGCGAGATTCGCTTCTTCCGTGCCCAGCAATACTTCAACAAGCTGACAACCTACGGGGATGTGCCTTGGCTGGAAACAGACATGAACACGGACAGCCCGGAACTGTATGGACCGCGCACGCCACGCAATGAAGTCATCCAGCACATCATCGATGACCTGGACTTCGCCATCCAGTGGTTGCCGGAAGGACGTGTGTCCTCCAGTGACAACCGCTTGACCGCCGATGTGGCCCGGCATTACAAGGCCCGTGTCTGCCTGTACGAAGGCACGTACTACAAGTACCACACGGAACTGGGCTATGAATGGCAGAGCCTCTTGCAGGAAGCCGTGGAAGCCAGTGAAGCCCTGATCAATTCCGGCCGCTATGACATCTACAACACAGGCGACCCCGAGCATGACTATTACAACATGTTCATCCTGGAAGACAAGAGCAACCTGGAGGAGTCCATCCTCTACATTGACTATGCCGACCCGCTGCGCCGCCACAACTGGGGACACGGTGCCTGGGAAGCCAATACCGGATTCTCCAAGGACTTCATCGACAGCTACCTCTATGCAGACGGACTGCCGAAGGCCCTGACAAGCTATCCGACCGGTGATGCCACCATTGCCGAGGAGTTCGCCAACCGCGACCCGCGCCTTCGCCAAATGGTGCTCAACAACGAGTTCTTTGCAGACAACGCAGCTTTCAAAGGGCATGAAATCGATGGTGATAACAATTACGTCACCACTTTCTGCACCACAGGTTACCAAACCGTCAAGGGCTACGACCCGGCCACGGGACATCTGGGATACACCTTGGAAACGGCCGACGGCATCGCCTACCGCTACGCGGAGACGCTGCTCATCTACGCCGAAGCCAAAGCCGAACTGGGCAGCATCAGCCAAGCCGAACTGGACAAGAGCATCAATTTGTTGCGTGCCCGTGTCGGCATGCCGAAGCTGACGGAGACCGTAAGCTTCACCGACCCCAACTGGCCGGACTATGGCTACAACCTCTCTCCGATATTGCAGGAAATTCGCCGCGAACGCCGCATTGAGCTAGCCGGCGAGGGCTTCCGCTGGAATGACATTTGCCGCTGGAAGGCAGGTAAGTTGCTGGAGAACCCGATGACTTATGTGGGCAAAAAAGTGACAACGGGCAACCACACAGATGCCGGATATGCCATTGTCTACGCAGACTACACCAATCCGGACTTGTCCATCGGCACCAACAGCCGTAAGTGGGACGACAAGATGTACCTCCTGCCCATTCCGACCAACGAATTGCAGTTGAACCCGGAGCTGTTGCCGCAGAACCCGGGCTGGTAACCAACAATCTCAAGACTATAAAATTCCTTATTATACTTTTGGCATAAGTAATTTAGGACAGTTGAAAAGGCGTGACCGTGAGGCCGCGCCTTTTTTTAATCCTCCAAAAGATTCCAAACAAGCCTCGAAAAGCCCCAAAAATCGCCCTCCCCGCGAAATATCGGCCCGCAATGTTTCGCTTTCGCAAACTATTCACTACATTTGTGCCCGTAACAAAATTCGGAGATTCACCAATGGCACAAACTTCCCGACAAGTACAGACGCAGGCACAGCAACAGGTGCAGACTCTCTCGCCCCAGCAGATACAGGTGGTCCGCCTGCTGGAGTTGCCCGCCGTGGAGCTGGAAGACCGCGTACGCGCCGAGTTGCTGGAAAATCCCGCCCTCGAAGAAGGCAGGGAGGAATCGTCCGCCGACGATTATGCCGACACGCCCGACACGGACAAGGAAAGCCCGGAAGACGGCGGCGACACCGACTACGACTCGCTGAGCGACTACCTGACGGAAGACGACATACCCGACTACAAACTGCAGGAGAACAACCGCAGCCGCGACGACCGTGCCGAGGAAATCCCTTTCTCCGACGCTACCTCTTTCTATGAGACCCTGAAGGAACAGTTGGGCGAACAGCCCCTGTCGCCCCACCAACGCGAACTGGCCGAATATCTCATCGGCTCGCTGGACGACGACGGCCTCCTGCGCAAATCCTTGGACAGCATCAGCGACGAACTGGCCATCTATGCCGGCATCGAGGCCACTCCCCAGGAATTGGAAGAGGTGCTGAAGGTCATACAAGACTTCGACCCGCCCGGCCTGGGCGCACGCAGCCTGCAAGAGTGCCTCCTCATCCAGATACGCCGCAAGCAGGAGCAACGCGCCAAGCCCGACCCGCTGCTGAAGGTGGAGGAGGACATCGTGGCCGAGTGCTACGACGAGTTCACCCGCAAGCACTGGGACAAGATACAACAGAAACTGGACATCGACAAGGACACGGCCGACCGCGCCATCCGCGAGATCTGCCGCCTCAATCCCCGCCCCGGCGCCTCGCTGGGCGAAGCCATAGGCAAGAACATGCAGCAGATTGTGCCTGACTTCATCGTCGAGACAGCGGACGACGGCACCATCACCCTGAGCCTCAACAACCGCAACGTGCCCGAACTGCGCATCAGCCGCGACTTCAGCACCTTGCTGGAAGAGCATACCAAGAATAAAGCCAACCAAAGCAAGGAATCGCGCGAAGCCTTGATGTTCCTCAAGCAGAAGATGGACGCCGCACAGGGCTTCATTGATGCCGTGAAGCAACGGCAAAATACGCTGATGAAGACCATGCAAGCCATCATTGATCTGCAACGCCCCTTCTTTCAGGAAGGTGACGAATCCCTGTTGCGCCCCATGATATTGAAGGACGTAGCCGAACGCGCCGGGCTGGACATATCCACCGTGTCGCGCGTCAGCAACAGCAAGTACGTGCAGACCAACTTCGGCATCTATCCACTGAAATTCTTCTTCAGCGACGGCTACGTCACCGAGGACGGCGAGGAAATGTCCGTGCGCGAAATCCGCAAGATACTGAAGGAGTGCATCGACAACGAGGACAAGGCCAAGCCTTACACCGATGACGAATTGTGCGAACTGCTGAAGCAGAAAGGCTATCCCATTGCCCGCCGCACCGTGGCCAAGTACCGCCAGCAAATGAACATCCCCGTGGCCCGCCTGCGGAGATAACCCCGAAAGAATACAGATTAACTATGGATACAACGGAAGAAAAAGGACTGATGCAAGTGTCGCGGGTGGTATCGGCGGTGTTCACGCCGTTCTCCATCCCGTTCGTGGCCTACCTGGTGCTGTTTTTCCTCACCTACCTGCGCATGATGCCGCTGACCTACAAGGTCATCGTGCTGGCCGTGGTCTATTGCTTCACCATCTTCCTGCCCACGCTGACCATCTTCCTCTTCCGCAAGCTGAACGGCTTCAACCGCCGCGACCTGCTGGAGCGGAAACGGCGCTATGTGCCCTTCCTGCTGACCATCACGTCCTACGCCTTCGGGCTGGCGATGATGTACCGGATGCGCCTGCCGTGGTACATGATCAACATCCTGTGGGCGGCACTGGTCATCATGGTCATCTGCGTGGTGCTCAACCTGAAGTGGAAGCTCAGCGAGCACATGGCCGGCGCAGGGGCGGTGATAGGCGGCGTGGTGGTGTTCAGTTCGCTGTTCAACTACAACCCCGTGTGGTGGCTGTGCTTCTTCATCCTCATTTCCGGCCTGCTGGGCAGTGCACGCATCATCCTGCGCCACCACACGCCGGGCGAGGTGCTGAGCGGATTCACGGTGGGGCTGGTCTGCTCGGTGCTCGTGCTGGACCCCTTCTACAGCGTCATGATACGAATGTTTATCAATTCCATAACCCATTAAAAACAACCATTATGAATTACCCTACTAACGTAAAGTACACCAAGGAACATGAGTGGATCCGCCTGGAAGGCGACGTTGCCTATGTGGGCATCACCGACTATGCACAGCAGCAGCTGGGCGACATTGTCTTCGTGGACATCCAGACGGAAGGCGAAACACTGGAAGCCGACGAGGCTTTCGGCACCATCGAAGTAGTAAAGACCATCTCCGACCTCTTCATGCCCGTAGGCGGCGAGGTGCTGGAGCAGAATGCCGCCCTGGCCGACCAGCCCGAGCTGGTGAACCAAGACCCCTACGGCGAAGGCTGGCTCATCAAGGTGAAGCCCGCCGCAGACGCCGACTTCGACAACCTGCTGGACGCCGAAGCGTACAAGGCACTTATCAATGAGTGACAAATAGGAATTTAGTTTAGGCGCGGATTACACGGATGGACGCGGATTTATTATTTGTATAACCAATGGAATCCAGCGTTTACAACGCAAAGATTATCCGTGAAATCCGCGTAATCCGCGCCAAAACACACCGATAAATCATCATTTAACCCCGTACAATATGACCCCCATAGTTAGCATCATCATGGGCAGCACCTCCGACCTGCCAGTCATGGAGAAAGCCGCCCAACTGCTGAACGACATGCACGTGCCCTTCGAGATGAACGCCCTCTCGGCCCACCGCACGCCCGAAGCAGTCGAACAGTTTGCCAAGAACGCCGCCGCACGCGGCATCAAAGTCATCATCGCCGCTGCCGGCATGGCTGCCGCCCTGCCCGGCGTGATTGCCGCCAACACCACATTGCCCGTCATCGGCGTGCCTGTCAAAGGCAGCGTGTTGGACGGCGTGGACGCCCTCTACTCCATCATCCAGATGCCTCCCGGCATCCCCGTGGCCACCGTCGCCATCAACGGCGCGATGAACGCCGCCATCCTGGCCGTGCAAATCCTGGCCTTGAGCGACGCACAACTGGCCGAATCCTTCGCCGCCTACAAAGAAGGACTGAAGAAGAAAATCACCAAGGCCAACGAGGAGCTGAAAGAAGTGAAATACGAGTACAAGACGAACTGAACTTAAAAAAATGACAGGCGAGCGACAAGCGACAGTAACGACAGTTTTTTCTGCACACATACGTCTATTACATCTATCACATATAAATAAAATAGATATCAAATAAACTGTCGTTACTGTCGCTTGTCGCCATCTCCTTGCTAAATGACCATTTATCATCAACCATTACCATCAATGGACCTGTTCAACTATTCCCGCCGGGAAACGACTGAAGTCAACATCGGCAATACCCCTATGGGGGGCAATAACCCCATCCGCGTGCAGAGCATGACAAACACCGACACGATGGACACGGACGCCTGCGTGGCGCAAATCAAACGAATCGTGGAAGGGGGGGGCGAATATGTGCGCCTCACGGCACAAGGCACCCGCGAAGCCGAAAACCTGCGCAACATCAACGCCGCCCTGCGCGCCGAGGGCTGCATGGTGCCCCTCGTGGCGGACATCCATTTCAATCCGAACGTAGCCGACGTGGCCGCCCGCTATGTGGAGAAAGTGCGCATCAATCCGGGCAACTACATCGATCCGGCACGCACGTTCAAGCACCTGGAGTACACGGACGAGGAGTATGCCCAGGAGCTGCAGAAGATACGCGACCGCTTTGTCCCCTTCCTCCGCATCTGCAAGGAGAACCACACGGCCATCCGCATCGGCGTGAACCACGGCTCGCTGTCGGACCGCATCATGTCCCGCTACGGCGACACGCCCGAAGGCATGGTGGAGTCGTGCATGGAGTTCCTGCGCATCTGCGTGGACGAGGACTTCAAGGATGTGGTCATTTCCATCAAGGCATCGAACACGGTGGTGATGGTGCGCACCGTGCGCCTGCTGGCGGACACGATGGAGCGCGAAGGGATGCACTTCCCCCTGCACCTGGGCGTGACCGAAGCGGGCGACGGCGAGGACGGACGCATCAAGTCCGCCGTAGGAATCGGCGCCCTGCTGGCCGACGGACTGGGCGACACCATCCGCGTCTCCCTGAGCGAGGCGCCCGAAGCGGAAATCCCCGTGGCCCGCAAACTGGTGGATTATGTCACGAAACGCGCCGGGCATCCCTACATCCCCGGCCCGCAAGACACCGCCTTCGACTACCTCCGCCCCACCCGCCGCGAAACAAAGGCGGTGGCAAAGTTTGGCGGAGACAACGTCCCCGCAGTACTTTGCGCGCGGTTGGACGGGAATATGGACTTCGACCCGCAGTTCACGCCGGATTATGTCTACGCAGGCCGGCACCTGCCCGACGAGCGTCCGCAAGGTCCGCAATACATCATCGATGCCGACCTTTGGCAGGGGCAACCCGGCTGCTGGCCCGCCTTCAAGCCCGACCAACTGTTCTTCATGGCCGGCTGCACCGCCCCGCTGAAGTTCCTCTTCATTACCTACATGGGACTGAACGACGAAGCCTTGGCCTGCCTGAAGCATCACCCCGAAGTGGTGCTCATCGCGCAGAGCAACCACCCCAACCGCCTGGGCGAACAGCGTGCCCTGGCCCTGCAACTGATGCAGGAGGGGCTGAAGAATCCCGTCGTCTTCTTCCAGCACTACGCCGAAAATGAGTTGGAAGACTTCCAACTGAAGGCTTCCGTGGACATGGGCGCCCTCATCCTGGACGGCCTGGCGGACGGCATTTTCCTCTTCAACCAGGGAAGCATCGACGCGAAAACCATCGACAGCACCGCCTTCAGCATCCTGCAAGCCGCCCGCGCCCGTACCAGCAAGACGGAGTACATCTCCTGCCCCGGCTGCGGACGCACGCTCTACGACCTGCCGGGCACCATCGCCCGCATCAAGGCGGCGACCTCGCACCTGAAAGGGCTGAAAATAGGCATCATGGGCTGCATCGTCAACGGCCCGGGCGAGATGGCCGACGCCGACTATGGCTACGTGGGCGCCGGACGCGGCAAGGTCAGCCTCTACAAGAAAAAGGAGTGCGTGGAGAAGAACATCCCCGAAGCGGAAGCCGTGGACCGCCTCATCGCGCTCATCAAGGCCAACGGCGATTATCAATAAAACCCTCATTTTCAAGGCTTATCCGGCGGTACGCCTAAGCACGGGCGGCGGTACGCCCGGGCATGTCCGGGCGTACCGCTGTCCACGGGCGGGGACACGCCCGCTCAATCCCCCTTGCCCAACACCTTCTCGCGGTATTGCTTGGGCGACAAGCCCAAGTGCTTCTTGACGTAGCGGCCGAAGAAAGAAAGATTGGGAAACTCCAGTTCATTGCAGATTTCCTTGATGCTCCGTCCGCGTTGCTTCAGCAGGAAATCAATGTCTTTCACCACATAGCGGTTGATAAGCTCGCTGGCCGTCTCGCCGCTGACCTCCTTGCAGACGGTGGACAGGTATTTGGGCGTCAGGCAGAGCTTGTCGGCATAATAGGACACGCTGCGCGATTTGGGATAGGAAGAAGAGAGCAGCGACAGGAAGTTGCGGAACACATTGCTGCCTGCCGAATAGGGCTGTTGCCGGAAGTCGGCATAGCGGTCCAGCACATCGCTGAACTCGTAGAGGAAGGCGGCCAGCAGTGCGTCCACCAGCTCCTTGCGGTGGCGGCGGGGCGAGCCCATCAGCCGCGAGCGCATCAGGTCGTAGTAGAGGCAGAAGCCCTTCACCTCGTCAGGCGTGAGCGCCAGCACGGGCGACTTCTCGAGGAACATCATCACGTCCCACGTATTGTCCGGGGTAATCACCGACAACTGTTGCAGGTACTCCTTGGACAGGCAGATGCAACGGAAGTCCAGGTCCATGCTGGCCGAGCTCTTGCCCAGGATGATGTTGGGATGGCATATCAGCGCGTCGTACGCCCGGACCTCGTAGGTCTTCCCCTCGATGTTCACCGTGGCCTGCCCGCGCAGGCAGACCATCATCAGGAAGTGCTCCAACTTCATGGGCTCCACCCGCTCCAAGTTCTGCAGGTTCTCCACGAAGGCGATGCGTTCGTCCGAATAGACCGCCCAATTGCCGGTATTGTTGTTCAGATTTATGGTCTTTTCTTCCATAAGATATGCACTAATGTTTGTTTCGGCCGTAAAGTACGGCAATCTTTCCGAAACAGCAGTCCCACAATCCGCGCCATAAGTGTTCCAAAATTCTGATGCATCCGCCTCCAATGGTTCCGCAAAGCCGCACAAGATGGAAGCTCATCCCGGCGAAATGATAAAAAAGTAAAACGGGACACATTTAATACGCAACAGAATGTAAGAATATCGCCCAAAGTTCCTTTCTTTGCAACAGAGAACATAACAACTAAATTATCGATACGCTTATGGACAAGAATCAAATCGGCCTCAACGCCGGCGTCATCTGGAATATACTGGACGCCAACAAGGACAAGCACGTGTGGGAGGTGGAAGACCTGCAACAAGCCTCCGGCCTCGCCGTACCCGACTTCTACGCCGCCATCGGCTGGCTGGCCCGCGAAAACAAAATTGACTTCGGCGAAGACGGCATCACGCATCACGGCACCGTGGGACTGGTAGTGGAGTTCTTCCATTAATCCCGCCGCGCGCCTATGCACATTTCGTTGGAAATCGGACTGCTGGTGGGCTCGTTGCTCATCTTCGGCAGCATACTTATCAGTAAGACGGGATACCGGTTCGGTATCCCGACTTTGTTGATGTTCCTCGTGGCGGGGATGCTGTTCGGCACGGACGGACTGGGCATCCAGTTCGACAACGCCACGCAGGCCCAATACATCGGCACCATCGCGCTGAGCATCATCCTCTTCAGCGGCGGCATGGACACCAAGCTGGGCGAAATCCGTCCGGTGGCCCTGCCGGGCATCATGCTGTCCACCGTGGGCGTGCTGCTGACCACCGCGCTCACCGGCCTGTTCATCTACTTCATCTCCGGCTGGCAACACACCGAGATAGGTTTCAGCCTGCTGGGCTCGCTGCTGCTGGCCGCCACCATGTCGTCCACGGACTCGGCGTCGGTGTTCAACATCCTGCGCACGCAGCGCATCAACCTACGCCACAACCTGCGCCCCATGCTGGAGCTGGAAAGCGGCAGCAACGACCCCATGGCCTACCTGCTGACCATCATCCTCATCCAGTGCATCCAGTCGGGCAGCCTGTCGGCGGGCGACATCGCCACCTCCCTCGTCCTGCAGTTCGCGGTGGGCGGCGCGGCGGGCTTCCTGCTGGGCAAGGCGGTCGTGTGGCTGGTGAACCGCATCAACCTGAAGAACGAGGAGCTGTATCCGGTGCTGATGGTCAGCTTTGTCTTCATCATCTACTGCGCCACCTTCCTGCTGAAAGGCAACGGCTATCTGGCCGTCTACCTGGCGGGCTTGGTCATCGGCAACAGCCGCCTGATACACAAGAAGGAGACGAGCACCTTCCTCAACGGCATGACATGGCTGTTGCAGGTAGTGATGTTCCTCGTCCTGGGCCTGCTGGTCAATCCGCATGAGATGCTGGGCGTCACGGTGACGGCCATCCTGGTAAGCCTCTTCATGGTGCTGGTGGCCCGTCCTGCCAGCGTATGGATCAGTTTGTTACCCTTCGGGCGGAAAATCAGCGCGAAGTCCAAGTGGTTCATCTCGTGGGTGGGCTTGCGCGGGGCGGCTCCCATCCTTTTTGCCACCTATCCCGTGGTGGAGAACGTGCCCGGCGGCGAGCAGATATTCAACATCGTCTTCTTTGTCACCCTCATCTCGCTCGTGGCACAGGGCATGACCCTCCCCTGGGCAGCCCGCAAGCTGAACCTCTGCGACCCCGTGCCGGAAAAACCGGACTTCTTCGGCATCGAGTTTCCCGACACGATGGACAGCAGCCTGCACGAGATGCGTTGCACCAAGAAGATGCTGGCGCGGCACGGCGACCACATCCGCGACATCCCCTTCCCCAAGGGCGTGCTGGTGATGCTGGTGAAGCGCGACGACCGCTTCCTCGTGCCCAACGGCGACCTGCAACTGCATCCGGACGACATCCTGCTCATCGTGGCGCAGGACGGCGCGGAACCGCCGTCTTGCGACGCCAAGTAAGTTAAAGAAGCGGAAAGAATTGCAAAAGGACAGCAAAAAAGAGCTTCGGACGCTTGGATATCCGGAATAAATGCTTTACTTTGTGGAACAATTAACCTAAACCGTTGTACATAGCAACATTTTGTTTTATGAAGTTCAATATTCAAGCGATCAAAACCAACAGCCGGAAGGTGTACGACATTCTGCTCCGTTACACCCGTTGTACTTTCGGCGAGCTCGAGAACCTCTGCAACATGGCCAGCACGGACTTGTGCATGGCTATACTGCAACTTCTGCGGGAAAAGAGAATTGAGCAGGTGAGTGGAAACCAAGGTATCTATTACCGCCTGGCCGTCCAGAACGCCTGACGTCCACAGAAGCACAGGCAAAACAAAATGCGAAAGGCTTGCATCCCCACAGCGGGGCGCAAGCCTTTCCTTGTTTCGGCAACAGGTCCACCTTCATTCCACCGTCACCGACTTTGCCAGGTTCCTGGGCCGGTCCACGTCTTTCCCTTTGATTCGGGCAATATGGTAGGCCAACAGTTGCAAAGGAACAGAAGCGACAATCGGCGTAAGGCATTCCGGCACTTTGGGCATTTCCAGACAATAATCTGCCATTTCCCGGATGGAGGCGTCCCCTTGTGTGACGAGAGCGATGACCAGGCCGCCGCGCGACTTCACCTGCCGGATGTTGTTCACGACCTTGTCGTGCAGGGAGTCGTCGGGCGCAATGACCACCACAGGCATTTCGTGGTCTATCAACGCGATGGGTCCATGCTTCATTTCTGCCGCCGGATAGCCCTCGGCATGGATGTAGGAGATTTCTTTCAGCTTCAGTGCGCCCTCCAATGCTGTGGGATAATTATAGCCACGCCCCAGGTAGAGGAAGTTGCGTGCGTAGGTGAATGTCCTGGAAAGTTCGCGGATGACCGGGTCGAGCCCCAACACGGCTTGGATGATTTCAGGCATTTGCCGCATGGCACGGGTAATGCAGCAGATAGTATCTCTCCCTACCGTCCCCCGCTCCTGCCCCACACACAGGGCAAGCAAGGCCAGCACGGCCACTTGTCCCGTGAACGCCTTGGTGGAAGCCACACCGATTTCAGGCCCTACATGGATGTAGGTACCCGAATCGGTATTGCGCGGGATGGACGCACCCACCACATTGCAGATGCCATACACAAAAGCGCCCTTGCTTTTGGCCAATTGGATGGCAGCCAACGTGTCGGCGGTTTCCCCCGATTGCGACAGGGCAACCACAATGTCCTTATCCGTGATTTGCGGATGCCCGTAACGGAACTCTGACGCATATTCCACTTCCACGGGGAGGCAGCACAGCTCCTGGATAATACGTTTCCCTATCAGTCCGGCATGCCAAGATGTGCCACAAGCCACGATGATCATACGGCGTGCCTGGAGGAAGCGGTCGCGGTTTTCCAGCACACCGGACAGCACGACCCGTTGCCCGTCGTCGGCAATGCGCCCACGTATGCAGTCCCGCAACGTGTGGGGTTGTTCGAATATCTCTTTCAGCATGAACGTCTCATAACCGCCTTTCTCCAATTGTTCCACGCTCATCCTCAACGTCTGGATGTCGGGTGCCGAGGTCTTCCCGCTTTCAAGGGACTGTATTTTCAGATTGGACGGACGGGTAATCTCAGCGACCTCGTTGTCTTTCAAGTAAATCACCCTGTCGGTATAGCCCACCATGGGGGTGGCATCCGAGGCAATGAAGATCTCCCCGACTCCCACGCCGATGACCAGCGGGCTGCTTTTCCGCGCGACGATCAACGTGTCCGGGTTTCCTCTTTCCACCACGGCGATGGCATAAGCTCCCTCCACCTGCGCCAAGGCCTCCTTCACGGCATCCATCAGACTGCATCCGTTGACAGTCTGTATATAGTCGACAAGCTGCACCAGTACTTCCGTGTCCGTGTCGCTGGCAAAAGCATATCCACGCTGCGCCAACGCAGCTTTCAGCACGGCATAATTTTCTATCGTGCCGTTATGCACCAAGGCGATGCGCCCGCTTTGCGACACTTGGGGATGGGCGTTCCTGTCACAAGGTTCACCATGCGTGGCCCACCGGGTATGGGCAATGCCGATGCTTCCGCCAACGTCGCAACCGACAACTTTCGCTTCCAAATCGGCAACCCTTCCTTTCGACTTGTACACATTCAACTTCCCGTCTTCTTTCATCAGGGCAATGCCGGCACTGTCATATCCACGGTACTCCAAACGGTGAAGCCCTTTCATCAGCACGTCGTATGCCTGCCGATGTCCTATATATCCCACGATTCCGCACATAAACAAATCCCTTGGTTAGTGGTGATACAAAACGCTTATTCTGTAGACAAATACTTGTGAACTTGCGCTGCCGCGTCCCGCCCGCTCGCCATGGCCCGTACCACCAATGAAGCCCCGGAGGCCGCATCGCCCGCCACAAACACATTTGGGGCAAATTCCGGCAGTTTCGGTTTCAAAAAGCCCATGGCCAAAAGTATCAGGTCTGCTTTGAGCATTTCGGGTTTGCCCACCGGCTCCATCACGGGACGGCCGCCTTCGGGATTGGGCTTCCACATGATTTCCTGCACTTCGGCGCCTTCCACTTTCCCGTCTTTGCCCACGAAGCGCAAGGTGTTGATGTTCCACCGGCGTGTGCACCCTTCCTCATGGCTGGACGTGGTCTTGAGCGTGCGCGGCCATTCAGGCCAAGGATGTTGCGGGTCATCGGGACCCTCCACGGGTTTGGGCATGATTTCTATTTGCGTCACGCTGCGGCATCCTTGGCGATGCGCCGTGCCGATGCAGTCGCTTCCCGTATCGCCTCCACCAATGACCAGCACGTCTTTCCCTTTGGCATTGACCCACTCTTCACGCGGGATTTCCGCACCGGCAAGTATCCGGTTCTGCTGGGCCAGCATGTCAAGTGCGAAGTGAATGCCCTTCAGGTCACGGCCTGGGATGGCGAGATCGCGTGCCTCCGGCGTGCCCGTCGCAATGACATAGGCATCGAATCCATCAGGCAGATGGGTCCAATCAACAGGAGCATTGAAGCGGAAATCAATGCCTTCTGCCCGCAAGATATTCATGCGGCGGTCGATGACGGCCTTGTTCAGCTTGAAGTTCGGTATGCCATAGCGCAACAGCCCGCCTGCGTCCTCATTCTTGTCGAACACCGTCACGGCATATCCTTGCAGGTTCAGCCGGTTGGCGGCTACCAATCCGGCAGGTCCAGAGCCTATCACGGCCACGCGCTTTCCGTTGCGTTCGGGATGATGGATGCGCACATAGTTTTCCGCGAAGGCATGTTCCGTGATGGCGGCTTCGTCCTCCCGGTTGGTCGTGGGCTCATGCTCCACCAAGTTCAGGACACAGGCTTTCTCGCACAAGGCGGGACAGACGCGTCCCGTGAATTCAGGAAAGTCATTGGTCGAGTTGAGCAGGCGGTAAGCCAATTCCCAGTCGCCACGGTACAAGGCATCATTCCATTCCGGCGGACGGTTGCCCAAAGGACATGCCCAATGGCAGAAAGGCACACCGCAATCCATGCAGCGTGATGCCTGAAGGCGTCGGTCGCCTGAATTAAGGGTTTGTTCCACTTCGCCGAAGTCGTGTATCCGGTCGTGCACGGGGCGGTATCCCGCCTCCTTGCGATGTATCGTCAGAAAAGCTTTAGAGTCTCCCATATATTTCTGTTGTTATCATCTTCATCATGTTAATAATCCCGTTGCATATCCGCTATCTTCTGCTGCAGTTTCCTTACCTGCTCTTCCTGCAAGACACGCTTATACTCGATGGGGACTACTTGGATGAAATCCTCCACGTAGCGTGGCCAGTCATCGAGCATCTGCCGAGCCAGCTTTGAACCGGTATACAGATAGTGCTGACGCACCAACTCGTGCAGTTCCTTCCGGTAGGAACTCTCCTCCACCAAGTTGATTTCCACCATGTCCATGTTGCAGAAGTAGTCGAAGTGGTGATGCTTGTCCCATACATAGGCCACGCCGCCACTCATCCCTGCGGCAAAATTCCGCCCGGTTTCACCCAAGACGACCACACGGCCTCCGGTCATGTATTCGCAACAATGGTCACCCGCGCCTTCAACCACGGCCACGGCACCGGAATTGCGCACGGCAAAGCGTTCGCCCACTTTCCCGTTGACATACAACTCGCCGGACGTGGCGCCATACAGCCCCGTGTTGCCGGCTATGGTGTTGTCCTCGGCACTGAAGTTGCTGCGCACAGGCGGCAGGATGGCGATGCGTCCGCCGCTCAGGCCCTTGGCAAAGTAGTCGTTGGCTTCGCCTTCGAGCTTGAAGTTCACGCCTTTCATGAGGAAGGCGCCGAAACTTTGCCCGGCACTGCCCTTGAACTTGACGTTGATGGTGGAATCCGGCAAGCCTGCTTCTCCGTATGTGGAGGCAATCAGCCCGCTGAGCATCGTCCCTGCAGCCCGATCGGTATTCTTGATGGCATAGTCGAGGTTCACCTCTTCTTGTTCCTCGATGGCCCGCTGGGCGGAGCGTATGATTTGACGGTCGAGCACGCAGTCAAGGTCGTGACCCTGTTCTGCCGCATGGCAAAGCGAGCATTTCGCATCTTCCTTGAAAAGCAAGCGGGTGAAATCGAGCATCGACGGTTTGCTT
This sequence comes from uncultured Bacteroides sp., assembly GCA_949292025.1. Taxonomy (GTDB): domain Bacteria; phylum Bacteroidota; class Bacteroidia; order Bacteroidales; family Bacteroidaceae; genus Bacteroides. The sequence goes on from CASEYC010000087.1 coordinate 37,683, forward strand.
CCCTTGGCGGCAGGCTTACGCACAATCAGTTCAGTATGCCCCACGATGTCATCGAGCTTCGCATATCCCATTTCAGCCAAATACCCACGGACTTCTTCGGCCAGGAAGGTGAAATAGTTGACCAGATACTGGTATTTGCCCATGAAGTGTCGCCGGAGTTCCGGGTTTTGGGTCGTCACACCCAAGGGGCAGGTATTCAAGTTGCATTTGCGCATCATGACGCAGCCCAGCACGATCAGCAGCAACGTGCCGAAACCGAATTCTTCCGCCCCCAGCAAAGCCATGAGGATGATGTCGCGCCCGGTCTTCAGCTGACCGTCCACTTGCAGGCGGATGTTGCCGCGCAGCCCGTTCTTCACCAAAGTCTGTTGTGCCTCACTGAGCCCAATCTCGGGCGATATGCCTGCAAAGCGCATGCTCGATGCCGGACTGGCTCCCGTTCCCCCTTCAGCGCCCGATATGACAATGAGGTCGGCTTTCGCCTTGGCCACTCCGGCGGCAATGGTGCCCACACCGCTCTCGGCAACCAACTTGACGCTGATTGCCGCCTTGGGATTGACATTCTTCAGGTCGAAGATGAGTTGTGCCAAGTCCTCAATGGAATAGATGTCATGGTGGGGCGGCGGCGATATGAGCGAAATGCCGGGGATGGAATGGCGTGTCTTGGCTATGACCTCATCCACCTTGAAGCCCGGCAGTTGTCCGCCTTCGCCGGGCTTTGCACCTTGCGCCACCTTGATTTGAATCTCCTCGGCGTTCACCAGGTATTCAGTCGTCACGCCGAAACGTCCCGAAGCCACCTGCTTGGTCTTGCTCGAGAGCGAGATGCCATCCAGCTCTGCATGGAAACGTTCGTTGTCTTCGCCACCTTCGCCTGTGTTGGAACGGGTGCCGAGCTGGTTCATGGCCAGGCAGATGGCTTCATGAGCTTCTTTGCTGAGTGCCCCGAAGCTCATGGCCCCTGCCACGAAATGCTTCACAATGGCGCTTACCGGCTCCACTTTGTTTATATCCATAGGCGTGGCGGCACGCTTGAAATCAAGGAAGTCGCGGATGAAGATGGCATCCGTCTTTTCGTCTACCAACCGGGTAAACTCCTTGTACTTCCCGTAGTCGCCTGTCCTCGTGGCCAACTGGAGCGTGGCGATAGTCTCCGGATTCCAAGCATGACGTATACCGTCCTTGCGGTAATGGAACTGGCCGAAGTTGGGCAGGAAGTCTGTCTCCGCATCACGGGCAAACCCCGCATCGTGCATGGCTATCGCGTCACGGGCTATCGTCTCCAGGCCGATGCCACCGATGGTGGACGTCCCGGTGCCGAAATAGGCTTTGAGCAAACTCTCCGACAAGCCCACTGCTTCGAATATCTTGGCTCCCCGGTAAGAACGTATGGTGGATATGCCCATCTTTGCCATGATTTTCAGCAAGGCTTTCTTCATGGCGTTGATGTAGTTGGCCTCGGCGGTCTCGTAATTCTCCTGCACCTTCTTGCGCTTCACCAAATCGTCCAACACGGCAAACACCATATAAGGACACAAAGCTGACGCGCCATACCCCAACAGAAGGGCAGCATGCATCGGCTCGCGTATTTCGCCGCTCTCCACAATCAGGGCAGTCTGCACACGCTTGCCTACCGAAATGAGGTAATGATGAACGGCACTGACCGCCAACAGCGACGGGATGGCGGCATGCGTCCGGTCGATGTCACGGTCGGACAGGATGATGTAGTTGTAGCCTTCGTCCACGCTGCGGGCGGCCTCCTTGCAGAGATGGTCAAGGGCGGAGCGCAAACCGTCTTCCCCCTTGGCGCACTCGAAGAGCATGGGCAGCTTCACGGTGTTGAATCCCTTGTAACGGATGTTGCACAGGATGTCCAGCTGGGTGTTGTTCAATATCGGATGGGGCAGGCGCACCATCTTGCAATTGGAAGCATCGGGGCGCAGGATGCCCGAACCGACACGGCCGATGTATTCGGTGAGCGACATGACAAGGCTTTCGCGGATGGAGTCGATGGCGGGGTTGGTCACTTGCGCAAACTGCTGGCGGAAGTAATTGAACAACGATTGTGGACGGTCGCTCAACACGGCCAGCGGCGTGTCGTTGCCCATGGCAGCCGTAGGTTCCTGCCCGTTGACGCACATGGGCACGATGATGTTGTCCACATCTTCCGCGCCAAAGCCGAACATCAGTTCATGGCGCACTAAGTCGCAGACGGCATTGTCCACCTTGCGCCCGCTCTTCAGCTTCTCCAGCTGGATGCGGTTGGCAGACAACCATTGGCGATAAGGATGCTCGGCAGCAAGCCGTTCCTTGATCTCCCCATCATAGTATATCTTGCCTTCTTGCGTGTCGATCAGCAGGATCTTGCCCGGTTGCAGGCGACCCTTCTCTGCAATCTCGGACGGGTCGAAGTCCATCACGCCCACTTCCGAAGCCACCACCATCGTGTCGTTCTTGGTGATGGTGTAGCGTGCCGGACGCAATCCGTTGCGGTCGAGCAAACCGCCGGCATAGCGTCCGTCACTGAAGAGCAAAGCCGCCGGGCCGTCCCATGGTTCCATCAGGATGGAATGATACTCATAGAAAGCCTTCAAGTCTTCCGAGATAGGGTTCTTGTCGTTGAAACTCTCCGGCACCATCAATGCCATGGCATGAGGCAATGAAAGCCCCGACATCACAAAGAACTCGAACACGTTGTCCAGACTGGCGGAGTCGCTCATGTCCGGTTGCACGATGGGAGAAATGTCCTTGACGTCGCCGATGGCTTCCGAACCCAGCACGCTCTCCCGCGCCTGCATCCAGCCCCGGTTTCCCCGGATGGTGTTGATTTCCCCGTTGTGCGCCAACAGGCGGAACGGTTGTGCCAAGCTCCACGTCGGGAAGGTGTTGGTGGAGAAGCGGGAGTGCACCAAGGCCAGCCCGCTGGTGAAGTATTTGTTGGTCAAATCCGGAAAATACTGGCGCAACTGCAAGCTGGACAACATGCCTTTATAGATGATGGTATGCGACGAAAGCGAGCAGATGTAGAAATCCTTGTCCGCCACCCGACGCTCAATGCGCTTGCGGACAAGGTACAGGGTACGCTCGAACGTCGGCATACGATCATCGCTGACACCGGTCACGAACATCTGCTTGATGTCCGGCTCGCTGGCAAGGGCGGTCTCGCCCAGGCAGGCGGGATTGACAGGCACGTTGCGCAAGTGCATCAACGAGAGGCCCTCGCGCTCTATCTCTTCTATCATCACGCTCAGGATGTCCTGCTGACGCTTGGAGTCCTTGGGCAGGAAAACGATGCCCGTCCCGTACTTGCCTTTTTCAGGTACAGGTATCCCTTGAAGCAATATGAATTCGTGCGGTATCTGCAACAGGATACCTGCACCATCGCCGGTTTTGTTGTCGGCGCCTTCCGCCCCGCGATGGCGCATGTTCTCGAGCACCTTCAGGGCGTTGTCCACCAGTTCGTGGCTCTTGTTGCCATGGATGTTGACCACCATCCCTACGCCGCAGGCGTCGTGTTCATAGGCGGGGTTATATAATCCTTTTCTCATGTCTCAATCTTGTTTTTAATTCGTTATTGGCCTTTGATGCCCGGACTGGCACAATCCTCTCCCATTGTCATTCATCCTCAGGGACATTGTGCCGGCCGATGTACGGGACAAGCATGGTCAAGGCTTTGGATACATATCAGTAAAAAGGTTTCTCCATCCTACGAAAAAGCCTTTTTCATCTGACGAAAAAGCCTTATTAGTAAGACCAAAAAGGCTTCTTCGTCTTACCAAAAAGGCTTTTTCGTCACCTCTATCTCATCGGATGAACAGCAGTTCCCTGTACTTGGGCAGCGTCCAAAGTTCGTCCGCCACAATCAGTTCCAGCTTGTCTATCTGATAGCGGATTTTCCCCATCTTGGGTTCCACCGTGTCGTGGTAGGCGATGGCCTTTTCGCGTTCGTCCGTTATCTTGTTCGCCACCTTGCGGGCATTGATGAGCTCTTCCACGCCCGTTTCAATGGTCTGCGTGCGCTCGGCTATCTCCTCGATGAGCTTCAGGTTGCGTGCACAGAGCATGTCGGCTTTTTCCGCCGGGAATATCTGGCGCATATTCTGTACATTCTTTGCCAGCTGGCTCTGGTAATGCGTGGCCACGGGCACGATGTGGTTCATGGTGATGTCGCCCATGACACGCGCCTCTATCTGGATGCGTTTCGTATAGGTGTCCCATTTCACTTCGTTGCGGGCTTCCAGTTCCTTGCGGTTCATCACGTTCATCGTCTCGAACATCCGCACGGAGTCCTCGGCCAGGTAGTTGTCGAAGATGAGCGGGCAGCTTGTCTCGCAATCCAATCCGCGGCGTTTGGCTTCTTCCACCCATTCTTCAGAATAGCCGTTGCCGTCGAAGCGTATCGGCTTGCAGGCCTTGATGTCCTCGCGCAGCACGCTGAGGATGGCTGCCGTCTGGCCTTTCCCCTGGCTGACGAGCGCGTCCACCCGGCGTTTGAAGTCCACCAAGGCTTCGGCCACCGCCGTGTTGAGCACAATCATGCCCGAAGCACAGTTGGCCTCGCTGCCCACGGCGCGGAACTCGAAGCGGTTGCCCGTGAAGGCGAAAGGCGAGGTGCGGTTGCGGTCGGTGTTGTCAATGAGCAGTTCGGGTATCTCCGGGATGTCGAGCTTCATGCCCTGCTTGCCCGTCATGTTGAAGAGGTCGTCCTTGTCGCTCATCTCAATGTGGTCCAGCAACTCGCTCAACTGCTTGCCAAGGAAAGACGAAATGATGGCGGGAGGCGCTTCGTTGGCCCCCAGGCGGTGGGCGTTCGTCGCGCTCATGATGCTGGCTTTCAGCAATCCGTTGTGGCGATACACGCCCATCAGCGTTTCCACGACAAAGGTGACAAAGCGCAGGTTCTCCTCCGGCGTCTTGCCGGGAGCGTGGAGCAACACGCCCGTGTCGGTCGAAAGGCTCCAGTTGTTGTGCTTGCCCGACCCGTTCACGCCGGCGAAGGGTTTCTCGTGCAGCAACACGCGGAATCCGTGCTTGCGTGCCACTTTCTTCATCAGCGACATCAACAGCATGTTGTGGTCATTGGCAATGTTGGTCTCCTCGAAGATGGGCGCTATCTCAAACTGGTTGGGCGCCACCTCGTTGTGGCGCGTCTTGCAGGGAATGGCCAATTCCAACGCCTGTATCTCCAGGTCCTTCATGAATGCCTGCACCCGGTCGGGGATGGTGCCGAAGTAATGGTCTTCCAACTGCTGGTTCTTGGCCGAGTCGTGCCCCATGAGGGTGCGGCCTGTCAGCACCAAGTCGGGACGGGCATTGTACAAGCCTTCGTCCACCAGGAAATATTCCTGCTCCCAGCCGAGGTTGCATATCACTTTCTTCACGGCCGGATCGAAGTAATGGCACACCTCCGTGGCGGCGACATTCACCGCATGGAGCGCACGGAGCAGCGGTGCCTTGTAGTCCAACGACTCACCCGTGTACGAGATGAATATGGTGGGAATGCAAAGCGTGTCGTCCATGATGAAGACGGGCGACGTGGGATCCCAAGCCGAATAGCCGCGCGCCTCGAACGTGTTGCGTATGCCCCCGTTCGGAAAACTCGACGCGTCCGGTTCTTGCTGCACGAGCAGCTTGCCTGAAAACTCCTCGATCATGCCGCCTTTGCCATCGTGCTCGATGAAGGCATCGTGCTTCTCGGCGGTGCCTTCCGTCAGGGGCTGGAACCAGTGCGTGTAGTGCGTCACACCATTCTCTTCCGCCCACTTCTTCATCCCGGCGGCCACGGCATCGGCCATCGAACGGTCCAGGCTGGCGCCATTGTCAATGACGTCAATCAAGGCCTCGTACACCGCCGTAGGCAGGTACTTGTACATCTTGGCACGGTTGAACACGTTTTTGCCAAAGTATTCCGACGGACGTTCCACCGGGGTGTCCACTTTCAAAGGCTTCTTATTGAAAGCGCTCTCTACTACTTTAAATCTCAAGTTTGTCATTGCTGAATGCTTGTTTAGTTGTTATCCATTAAATCCATTTCTTCAAACGTTCCATCGCTTCGGCACAGTCTTCATGGCTGCCGAAGGCCGTGAGGCGGACATATCCCTCGCCGCTCGGCCCGAAGCCGACTCCCGGCGTACAAACCACATGGGCATTGTAGAGCATCTGCTCGAAGAACCGCCAGCTATCCTCCCCGTTTGGCGTTTTCAGCCAAATGTAGGGGGCGTTCTCCCCGCCGAACACGTCCAAACCGAGTCCGGTCAGCGTGTCGCGCATCGTACGGGCATTGTCCATGTAATACGCTATGGTTTTCCTCACCTGTTCCTTGCCTTCCGGCGTATAGGTTGCTTCGGCGGCACGTTGGCTGATGTAGCTGGTGCCGTTGAACTTGGTGCATTGGCGGCGGTACCACAACTGGTGCAGCGCAATTCGCTCCCCATCCAACGTGGAAGCGGTCAGCTCTTTGGGTACTACCGTGTAACCACACCGCACGCCCGTGAATCCCGCCGTCTTGGAGTAACTGTGGAACTCGATGGCCACTTTCCGCGCCCCTTTTATCTCATAGATGGAGTGAGGAATGTCCGGGTCTTGGATATATGCCTCGTAGGCCGCGTCATAAAAAATCAGCGTATCGTTCTTCAGGGCATAGTTGACCCATTTGCGGAGTTTTTCCTTTGAGATGACCGTGCCCGTGGGATTGTTCGGATAGCACAGGTAGATGATGTCCACCCGGCGGTCGGGCAGTTGTGGGACAAAATTGTTCTCCGCCGTGCAAGGAAGATAAACGACATTGCTCCACTTGCCGTCCTTTACCTCACCGGCGCGCCCTATCATGACGTTCGAGTCAATGTAAACCGGATAAATCGGGTCGGTCACGCCAATGCTGTTGTCCCAACGTACCAATTCCTGAATGTTGCCCGTATCGCTCTTGGCCCCATCATTGATGAAGATCTCGGAAGGGTCCAGACGAATGCCGCGCGGCAGGAAATCGTTCTTCACGATGGCCTCGCGCAAAAACAGGTAGCCTTGTTCCGGACCATAGCCACGAAAGCCTTCCGGGGTTGTCATCTCGTTCACGGCCTTGTGCATGGCTTCTGCCACGGCCGGACAAAGCGGTTGTGTCACGTCGCCTATGCCCAGGCTGATGACCTTCACGTTGGAATGGGACACTTTGAAAGCATTCACTTTCTTCGCTATGTCAGCAAACAAATAGTTGTTTGGCAATTTCAGGAAATGTTCGTTTACTAATGCCATACTTCTTTAATTCTTCATTATTGGTTCTTCATTCATATTTCTATCTCTCCTTCGAAGGCAAACTCCGCAGGACCGGTCATATAGACATGATTGTCCACCTCGCTCCAAGCGATGTCCAGCGTGCCGCCATCCATGACAATCCGGCTTCTTCGTCCGGAACGTCCGGTCAAGGCTGCCGCCACGGCCGTGGCACAAGCTCCGGTGCCACACGCCAAAGTGATGCCGCTTCCGCGTTCCCACACCCGGGTGCGTATACGATCCGCGCCAAGCAGGCTGGCAAATTCGATGTTGCACCGTTCGGGAAACAAAGGATTTGCTTCCAACGCGCTTCCCAACCGAGCAACGTCCACGGCCTCCGCATCATCGGTGAAGATGACGAAATGGGGATTGCCCATGGAGACGAACGTGCCGCGCAATTCTTGTCCACACACGGCCAGTCCACCTTCCTGCATTGAGCCGTCCGGCGTGGCCAGCAGATGAGGGTCGGCCAAGCAGGGTTCTTGCATGTCCACCGTGACGCTCTCCACACGATTACCTTGGTCCACGTGCAGCAGCAGCGTCTTGATACCGGCACGCGTAAGCAACTTTACGGAGGTTTTGCTCGTCAACCCTTTATCATACACATACTTGCCGATGCAACGGGAGGCATTGCCACACATGCGGGCTTCCGAACCGTCGGCATTGAAAATGCGCATGGTAAAATCAGCTTCCGGCATTGCCGCACGACCTATCAATACCAGTCCATCGCTGCCTATTCCCTTGTGCCTGTCGCTCCACCGACGGGCCAGTTCAGCTGGCTCAGGAATGTCACAGAGCGATGTATCCACATAAATATAATCGTTGCCTGCTCCGTGCATTTTTGTGAAATTTACAATACTTCCCATCTTTACATTATTTATAAATAAGCACTCCTTTATGGCCGCAAAGTCAATCCGAACACGAAGTACGCTTTCTCCGTACTGGGGTTGACAGACACTGCAGCAAATAGTGGCAGACTGAACGAACGGGTCACCCGGATATCTTTCACTGCCTTAAGCGATACGTTGGTAACCGCAAAACCTTCGGCATCGGCATAGAAGCTCGTCGCGTAAGGCACGAAGCCGACTGAAGCCCCCCACTCGCACCCGGCAAGACTAAACGGCGCACCAAGTTCGAAATATGACGAATAAGCGCGGCGCCCGTTCTTGTTAAGTCCATCGTTACCCGCGAAGTTGGTGTACCACTGCATAGCCACCGGACCAAAATCATAACCCACGTTGGCCTCGAATACGTGTGAAGTCTTGTGCGCTGCATAACTGAAATAGCGATCATTAGGCGTATTGAACCAATAGTCGGTGACGCCAATGTTCAATCCTCCAATCTTATAGGCCAACGTCAGGTCAAACTCCTTGGCATCACCGGGATCGGAAAGACCGATGTTGCCCCACGCCGTGAGCGACACACCTTTATATGCCAAGCCGAGAGTCGGTTGCAAACTGACGTCGCCCAAGTCCTGTCCGCGCCATACATATTGGCTCACAATATCAGCCTGCACGGTACTCTCAACTTTATCCTGTGCCACCATAGACACTACCATGCCACACAACGCGACTGCAAAAACCAATCTTTTCATCAAACTTTTCATAACCATACCTAATTAAAACAAAACCTAATACCTATTTATATATCAATATCGCGTAAGCCTAAGCGATTACCATGTTGATAGCATTTAATGCTTATTGATTTCATTTTGTTCTTATTCCGCAGCAAAACTACAGCATTTTGAAACAAAAACAAAATATTCCCTATCTTATTTCTCCCACAAAACGGCAGAACCTTTCAATTATTCAATAAAATAGCGCATAACGTTTCAATATGAAATATAAACAGGGGTAAAAACAGTCAAAGCGTAAGTTATCTAAAATCAAAAGCAAAATAATGTCACTATTTCCACTGAAGCTTTTATTAGCTTATAATCTGTTATATTTCCAATCATAATTATAACAATATGAAACCTGAACGCATCATCGTACGGCAAAACGATAACAAAATAGCATTTTACTTTTGCATAATGCTTCATTTATATTGATTCAAACGACAAAAAGGCATAGCTTTGCAGAAAATTATTTCATTCAGACAGGATATTTAGTATTAAAGCAACCCAAAAGAAATGTGTTATGAAAAAGATTGAAGCAATTATCCGCAAATCAAGATTTGAGGATGTCAAGAAAGCTTTGCTTGAGGCAAACATCGAATGGTTCTCATACTACGACGTGCGCGGCAATGGCAAAGCGCGCCAAGGACGCATTTACCGAGGCATCGTGTATGACACCAGTTCGATAGAGCGCACGCTCGTGTCGCTCGTAGTGCGCGACAAGAATGTGGAGAAGTCGGTGCAAGCCATCCTGAAAGCCGCCCAGACGGGCGAAATTGGCGATGGACGCATATTTATCATGCCCGTCGAGGATGCCATTCGCATACGCACCGGTGAACGCGGCGACATCGCATTGTATAACGCCGAACAGGAAAAATGAATGTATAGACTAAAGTAAAAGGATAAAAAGGTAAAAATCAGTTGGAGGATAATGTTATGAGAAAACAAAGAGATGCATATTCGACAGGCAAGAGGTTGGCCATGACGGTTGCCATGGCAGGGTTGTTTTCAGCAAGCGCATGGGCGGACGGCACGGCAGAAGCTGCCACCCCTGTGCTCGACACCGGAAACACAGCGTGGATGATAACATCCACAGCACTGGTGCTTCTCATGTCAATCCCTGGCATTGCACTGTTTTACGGTGGTCTGTTAAGGCAGAAAAACGTGCTCAGCATCATCATGCAGACCATGCTCATTGTCGGAGTGGTAAGCATATTATGGGTAGCCATAGGTTATTCGTGGGCTTTCGGCACAGGCTTCAAGGAGTCTGGCAATCCCTTGTTCGCCGTCATGGGTGGCTTCGACAAGGCTTTTCTGAACGGCATAACGCCGTCCACGCTCACTTCAACAGGCATTCCCGAACTGGTGTTTGTCATGTTCCAGTGCATGTTCGCCTTGATAACGCCGGCACTGATACTGGGCGCTTTTGCCGAAAGAATAAAATTCAAAGGTTATATGGTATTCATCATCCTTTGGACCGTGTTGGCCTATTTCCCCATGGCCCATTGGGTATGGGGCGGCGGTTTCCTGCAAGAAATGGGCGCCATAGACTTTGCCGGCGGAACCGTGGTACATATCAACGCCGGTATTTCCGCACTCGTGATGGCGCTGATGATTGGCAAGCGGGAAGACTATAAGGCAGGCCATCCTATCACACCGCACAACATCACTTTCGTATTTCTCGGCACTTCGTTTCTTTGGCTGGGATGGTTCGGCTTCAACGCAGGTAGCGGACTGGCCGCCGACGGCATAGCCGCAAACGCTTTGATGGTAACTCACGTGGCTACAGCGACTGCTGCCGTAGTATGGATGGGCATAGACTGGCTCTTCAACAAGAAACCCACCACAGTGGGAGCATGTACCGGTGCCGTGGCCGGACTTGTAGCCATAACGCCGGCTGCCGGGTCGACAGGACTGCTCGGGGCGTTTTGCATCGGCTTGATAACGCCCATCGTGTGCTTCTTCATGGTTGCCGTGGCGAAGCCGAGGTTCAAGTATGACGATGCCCTCGATGCTTTCGGCGTGCATGGAATTGGCGGCATAGTCGGCTCGATACTCACCGGCGTATTTGCAACCCGCTGCATCACAGGCGATGGCGGAGTCGAAGGCGCACTCTATGGCGACTGGCATCAACTGGGCGTGCAAGTCGTTGCAACGCTTGTTTCAATAGTGTTCAGCGCGGTGGTCACGTTCATCCTCTACAAAATTGTAGATTCGCTTATCGGCATACGGGTGGACAAACGCGTCGAAGAAGAAGGGCTCGACATCTATGAACACGGCGAAAGCGCATACAACTAATATTCATACCCGATATTTACATTCTATTATCATGTGTGGCATAGTTTCAATTTTCAACATCCAACAACAAACGCCCGCCTTGAGGCAGAAGGCGTTGCAAATGAGTGGCAAAATACGCCATCGAGGCCCCGACTGGAGTGGCATCTATTGCGGTGGCACGGCCATATTGGCGCACGAGCGTTTGGCCATTGTCGACCCGGAGTCAGGCCGTCAGCCGCTTTTCAGCCCTGACAAAAAGCAGGTGCTGGCCGTCAATGGAGAGATTTACAACCATCAGGACATACGCCGGAGATATGCCGGAAAGTATCTGTTTGTGACTGGAAGCGATTGCGAGGTTATCCTTGCCCTCTATCGGGAGAAGGGAGACAATTTCTTGAATGAGTTGGACGGGATATTTGCCTTTGCGCTTTACGATGTGGAGCGTGATGAATACCTCATCGCCCGCGACCCCATCGGGGTGATTCCTCTTTATTATGGGCACGACAGAGACGGACTGCTCTACGTGGCGAGCGAACTGAAGGCTTTGGAAGGCCAATGTGAACATTATGAGCCGTTTCCCCCGGGACACCTCCTTACCAGCCGGGATACAAAACCCCGGAGATATTATCAGCGCGACTGGTTCTCATACGGCAATGTGAAGGACAACCCAGCCAACGGAGAGGAATTGCGTATGGCCTTGGAGACAGCTGTAAAACGCCAGATGATGAGCGATGTGCCCTACGGCGTATTGCTGAGTGGGGGATTGGATTCTTCCATCATCAGCGCCGTGACACAAAAGTATGCACAAAACCGCATTGAGAGCGGAGGCAGGGAAACAGCCTGGTGGCCCCGGTTGCACTCGTTTGCCGTAGGCTTGCACGGAGCGCCCGACTTGGAGAAAGCCCGCTTGGTAGCCCGACACATCGGTACCGTACACCACGAGATAAACTATACGATACAAGAAGGACTTGACGCGCTGAGCGATGTGGTCTACTTCACCGAAACCTACGATGTCACCACCATCCGTGCATCCACGCCAATGTACCTTCTGGCGCGTGTCATCAAGAGCATGGGGATAAAAATGGTACTTTCCGGAGAGGGAGCCGACGAAATATTTGGAGGTTACCTGTACTTCCACAAAGCGCCCGATGCCCGCGCCTTCCACGAAGAGACCGTGCGCAAGCTCTCCAAACTGCATCTTTATGATTGTCTACGTGCCAACAAGAGCCTGGCGGCATGGGGAGTGGAAGGCCGCGTCCCCTTCCTCGACACGGAGTTCCTGGATGTGGCAATGCGCCTGAACCCATCAGCCAAGATGTGCCCCGGCACCACGATGGAAAAGCGAATCCTCCGCGAAGCTTTTGCCCCCTTATTGCCAAGCGAAGTGGCATGGAGACAAAAAGAGCAATTCTCCGACGGAGTGGGTTATTCGTGGATAGACACCTTGAAGCGCATCACTGCCGAGAGCGTGAGCGATGAAGAACTGGCACACGCTGCCGAACGTTTCCCCATCAACCCGCCGCGCAACAAGGAAGAATATTTTTATCGCACGCTCTTTGCCGCCCACTTCCCCAGCGACAGCGCGGCAGCCACGGTACCCAGTGTGCCGAGCGTGGCATGCAGCACGGCCGAGGCATTGGCGTGGGACAAGGCTTTCGCAGGAATGAACGACCCCAGCGGGCGTGCCGTCAGCGGGGTGCATCAACAAGCCTATTCCAGTATTTGACAACTATGTAGAAAAAGGTGCCACTGATCGTCAGAAAAGCGGCACCTTTTTTATCCTTTCGTCGCCCACTGCCCGCACCTCATGTCATGGCTACGGGCATGTCAGGCAGAAACAAGGACGTTAATCAATGAAGCGCACCTTCTCCGCATTGCGGGGCTTGGCGGCAGGCGTCTCGTCCGGATAACCGAAGGCGATGCAATAGAGCAGTTCATAACCTTCGCTGAAGCCCAGCTTCTCCAAGTAGGGAGCCGCCTCCTTGTCCGTCAGCATGAAGCGCACAGGACCGCCCAGACAGCACGATCCGATGCCCATGGACCAGGCAGAGAGCACCATGTTGCCTCCCAAGAGGCCGCAATCGATCTGGGACATGTCATACTTCGTGTCGCGGGCAATAAACACCACGGTAGGCGCGTTGCGGAACATGTTCTTGAACGAGGGGTCTTCCGCAGCCTTGGGATTGGCCTTTTTGTAAACCTCAGTGATGCCGTTGATGTACTCGGGATTGTCCACCACACGGATTTCCCACGACTGTTTGTTCTGCCCGTTGGGCGCGTTGATGCCGCAGTTCAGGATGACTTGCATCGTGTCGCGGTTCACAGCCTGAGGTTTGTACTGGCGGATGCTGCGACGCGTCATGATGTTCTCGATGACCACTTCCGACTTGCTCAGGGCTTTCACCTCAGCCCCCTCTTCTTTTTGTGCCGAGGGAGCACAACTGCTGATGGCGGCGCAGAGGCACAGGCCGCCAAGAATGGATTTCATTGCTTTCATTGTTGGATTCATTATGGTTTTCATTCACTTTCTTCTTCCTCATCAGTATCATTCGTCAAGCCTTGCATAAAGCCGTCCAAAACGGCGCCGGCCTTCTCCATGGCCTTGCCTGCCTGTTCCTTGAAAGCCTTGGCGGCAAACTCGCCTTGCAGTTTGGCCACCTCCTGGAGTTCCTCGGGCGTCATGTCCTCATAGTCTTCCAGTTTCTCCAGCAGCTTGCTGAACTCGTCATTCACTTCTTCCCATTGCTTCTCCGTGTAGCTGCTGCCTTCCTCCTGCACTTTCTCGACAAACTCCTTCAGTTCGTCCACGCGACTCTTCTGCTCGCACGAGCCCAAGCACAAGAGGCTTGCCCCGCCCAACAGGGCTGCCATAAACAATTTCTTCATTTCCGTTTCTGCTTTATATTGGTTTATGTGCGCAAATATAAGCAATGTGCCCATTACTAACAACCTTATTACTAACAAAGTTAGCACAAGCCGAAAAAACTTTGCACAAACTTTGTTACCTTTGCAAAAAATATACGCTTATGAAAAGACACAGATTCTTGAATCAAGCTCTTGGCAGCTTGTTGCTGGCGATGTTTGCCAGCCCTGCGGCATTGTCCGCCCAACAAAATAAAGGTGCTTCCACCTTCATCCCTGCCGACGACGCACGCATCGCCTACATGGGACGCATCAGCCACCGTATCCCCGATGCCGTCACGTTCACCTATCCAGGCGTCAGCATCTTTGCCAACTTCGAGGGGACCTCGCTCCGGATGCAGGCCAAGCCGGGCAGCGGGGACTTCATGGTGGAGATTGACGACCAGCTTCCCTACCGCATCAGCTTCACCGAAACAGATTCCATCCTGACGCTCGCCGAGAGTCTGCCCCAGGGTGTGCACCGCGCACGGGTGATGTACATTCTGGAGGGCTATGAACTGAAACCGGTATTCAAGGGCTTCTACGTGGACGAGGGATGCACCTTGGCCCAAGCCCCGGTGTTGCCCGAACGGCGCATCGAGTTTATCGGCAACTCCATCACCTGCGGCTATGGTGTGGAATCGGACGACAAGAACGACCCGTTCACCTACGAGACAGAGAACCATTTCTATACCTACGCTGCACGCACGGCACGCGCTCTGAACGCCCAGCATCTGGTAGTCGCCCGCTCCGGCATCGGTGTGTACCGCAACTACGGCTCACCGGCCACGGGCAGCAAGGACTGCATGCCGGCTATGTACGAGCAAGTGATGTTCACTGACCCGAGCGAACTGTGGAACCACAGCCAGTACACGCCCGACGTGGTGTGCCTCAACCTGGGCACGAACGACACGAGCGAGAACCGCTATGACTTCGACCTGATGCAACAAGCCTACCGCGACTTCATCGCCCACCTGCGCGATACCTATCCGCACGCCAAAATCGTGCTGCTGACCGGCCCCATGATGAGCGGCAAGGCGTTGGAAGACGTCAAACGTGCCTTGGACACGGTAGCCACAGAACGCAAGCAGGCTGGCGACACGGAAGTCTATCGCTTCGACCTCTCCCCGCAAACGGGCGAACTGGGCTACGGTGCCAACTGGCATCCTTCCATGCGCCAGCAGCAGAAGACGGCGAATGAATTGACCGCCTACCTGAAAGGACTGATGAAGTGGTAAGGTCCTGGTCAAGAGGAATAAAAAAGAAGAGGGTGTGCCGCAATAAGCGATGCACCCTCTTCCGGTTATTTCAGTGGATTCCCAGTCAGAACCCGATGTATTCCATCGTCTTGTTCACCAGCATGCCGTCCTGGGCCTTGAGGTCGAACTTCACGTCCTTCTTCGCCTTCAGACGGATGGTGAAGAGAACGCTGTCGCCCTGCAAAGTCTTGCGGTCGCCGATGTTCACAAAGGTGGGATAGAGTGCCTTCACGCCGTTGGTGTGCAGGCGGTCGTTCGTCAGGTTGCGCATATCGGACACGGCGTCTGCCTCAATGCCCGCAAACTCGTATGCCGTGGCATCGTAGGGCAGGGCAAAGCTGAGGGCATTAACCCCGTTCAGTCCCTCGCCGCGCACCACGATGTCGATAGTCTCGCCCGCCTTGTAGCTCTTCTTGGCGGTGCTGAGCGTCACGGTGCCTTGCAGGGTGTCGGGACGCTGGGGCGCGATGCCTCCTCCCAGACGGGTGGCCACGGCCGAGATGTCGTAGGCGTCAATCAGACCGTTGCGGTTCAGGTCGCCGTTGCTGATGTAGCCCTCGAAGTCGGCATCACCTTGGCGCAGGCCCGTGTAATTGGTGTAGGACGTCAGGTCGTTCTCGTCCACCAGGCGGTCATGGTTGATGTCGCCCGGCAGGTAGCTCTCCGTATCGGGCACCTTGAAGATGTACAGCTCACGGCCCGAACCGAAGTTGCCCACAGCCTCGGTGACGCGCAGACGGACATAGCGCGCGGTGGGCTGTCCGACGAAGGTGAATGTCTTCACGCTGGCATCGCGCTTCCACTCGAACGTGCCGGCCTCGGTCCAGTTCATCTTGTCCATACTGTAGCTGACGGTGCCTTTCAGCAGGGTGCCGTTGCCCGCATTGTCACGCGGCACATATTGGAACTTGTCCAGCTGGTTGATAGTGTGCAGGTCGGCCACGAGGTCAAAGGGCACGGACGAAGCGTTATATGACGTGTGCCACAGTTCGCCCTCCTCGAAGTCGAAGAGACGGCGCAACGAGCCTCCCTGGTTGCGGATGCTGGTGGTGCCCGTGATGCCGCGGATGGCAAACTGCAAGGGGTCGGACTTGGTGGTGGCGGCAAAGGCTGTCCAGTCCGAATATCCGTCCTTGTTGACGGCACGTATCCGGAAGTCATAGCTGGTCTCGGCCAACAGGTCTTCAAACAACAGCTCGGTGCCGCGAATGGTGCTGTACGTCATGCTGTCAAACAGAATCTCGTAATAGTCTGCATTCTCCACCGGTGCCCATGTCGGCTTCAGGGTATAGGCTGTAGTATTCTCGACTGTCACTTCGGCGTGCGGTGCAGTAAGCGTACCCGTATGGGTAAGCAGACTTGTCGGCTCGAAGGAATAGCCCTCTACAACTACCTCCATGGCTGCGGCGGTGATGTCGGTCTTGGCCAGCTTCACCAGCAGTTGCGGGTTCTTGGTGATGACCACCTTTGCAAAAGGCGTGCCTGGTGTGGCGAAGCGGTTCAGGTTGGGAGCCTCATCATAGAAGTACACATTCTCGCCCTGTTGGAAAGCCTCCAAGGAAGCGGCTTCCGCCAGCTTCACCTTCTTTCCGCCAATGCGGGCCGTCACCTTTTTGGGCTGAGCCGTGATATTGACGCGCAGTTCGGTGGCTTTCTCCTTCACCATGCCTTCAAAAGTGCCATCCGTGGGATGGATGGTGACGGTCACACGGCCTTTCTCGTCTGCCACGGATTCGATGTAGGTGCGGGCAAAAGCCTCTTCTGTCCGGTAGGCTTCCGTCGTGCCGTCATCGTCATATTCGTGGAAGGCGCTGTAGCCGTCCGGATACAGCTCGTAGATGCGCAGGGTCTTGTCAATCTCCTGCACGTTGTTATTGGGATTGGCCAGGGGGATGATGGCGCCGCTCTTCACGAATACGGGCAGCTTCCACAGCGGGGCGTCATAGTTGTTGATAATGCGTCCGCCCTCATAGCGATCCCCGTTGAAGTAGTCTATCCACGTGCCTTCGGGCAGGTAGATGCCGTTGCGCACATCGTTGCCCTCGTCATCGGCCTGGGTGGCCTGATAGATGGGAGCCACAAGGAAGTAGGGACCGTAGAGGTACTGGTATTGCGTGGACTTGCCCCACGTGTAGCGGTTGGGGTATTCCAAGAACATGGCGCGCATCATGGGCATACCGTCCACAGCCTCGCGGGCGATGCTGTACGTGTAGGGCAACAGTTCGGACTTCAGCTTCAGGTACCAGCGGTTGATGGACGTGGCCGGTTCGCCCAAGGCGTGGGGATACTTCTCGTTGCTGCCCCAGCCGTCCATGTTGAGCTGCATGGGCGTGAAGGCCTTCCACTGGAAGTCGCGCGTGTTGACCACAAGGTTCTTGCCGCCGAAGATGCCGTCCATGTCCGACGTGATGTTGGGATTGCCGGACAACCCGGAACCGATGTAAGTGGGGATGTGGAAGCGGATGTACTCCCAGTTGCCGCCCGTCTGGTCGCCGGACCAGATGCCCGCATAGCGTTGCGTGCCGGCCCATCCGTCCAGGCTGATGATGAAGGGACGGGCATTGTTGCCATAGTAGGTCATGATTTGTGCCACGTCCGTAATGCCATTCAGTCCAAAGGAGTATCCGGCGCCGACCCAGGCCACGTCGGTCTTGAGCACGCGCACGCCGGCGTCGCGCACTTCCTTCACGATGTCACGCTGGAGCAACGGCTCCACGCCTTCCTTGGGATGCAGGTCGGACTGGGTCCACAAGCCGATTTCCACGCCATTCTGGTGGGCATAGTCTGTCAGGCTCTTCAGGTTTTGGATATTGCCGTCCAAGGTGCCCGTCTGTCCGTAGGCGGCACCATAACCGTCGTTGGGCAACAGCCAGCCCAAGGGCATGTCGTTCGCCTTGTAGCGGTCTATGACGGCACGGGCGGAGAACTGGTAGTTCTGCTTCTCGCCGTTCAGCGATTCCTTGATGCCGCCATTGTCTTTTTGGCTTTCCTTGTAGCGCTTGCCGTCCTCGAAGAGGATGCCTTTCCCGTCTTCCTTCCAATAGTCACGGTTGTAGGCGTTCAGATGGCCTTCGTAGAAACCGAACTTGGGCAACAGGACGGGATTTCCCGTCAGTTGGTAATAGTCGTTCAGCAGGGCGACGGGTTGCTCGTCCACCATGACGAAGAGGTCCAAGTAGTCTGTCCGGTGACTCAGCGTCACAAGCCCCTGTTGTTTCCGGCCGAAGTCATATTCGCCTTGGGCAAAGGTGTACCATAGGATGCCGTAACCGGCCGTGGACCAATAGAACGGATTGGGCGAAGCCACGCCACCATCCGTCCAACTGTTCTGGTTCTCGATAGCAATGGTCTTCCCCTTGTGCGAGAAACGGCCGTTCTGCACACCGCCGCCATAGAAGTATTCCTGCGGCTGTTCCTTCAGCGTCAGGGTCACTTGCTTCTTGTCGAAAGTGGCGGGGGCGGCTTCTTCCAGCACGATGCGGCCCGTCTGGAGGTCTTTCACGCTCATCAGGGTCGTGTTCTTGTCAAATGTCACCAGGATGCGGTCTGTGCCGACAGAGATATGGCCTGCCTCCTGCCCGATTTGCAACAGGCTGACGTCCTTGCGCGGCTGGTCTACCAGGATTTGCGCTTCAGGATGGGCCACGGGGTCGCGCAGGATTCCCCCTTTCGGGTCATGGAACAGGCGGAAAATATTGTTACCGTAGAAATCTAACGTCAGGCGTTGTTGGTTGGAGTAAATGATTTCCACAGTTGTGGGATTAAGGGATACGACATCCACGATGCGGATGCCTTGCGTTGCTTCGGTTGTGCTTCCTGCCGGCGTGGCGGAAACAGCATATACGTTGCCGCATACCAGCGATGCAGACAACAACAAGGCGGACGGAAACAGTCGCCAAGTCTTGCCGGAGATAGTGATTCTGTTCATAAGGTATATAAAGGTATATAAAGGCATATAAGGTAAAAAAAAGAGGAACCCGGATGAATCTGAGTCCCTCTCTTTATCATATTGTATAATCTAACTTTCTATTAGAGCTTCGGACCGGCAGCAACCAGAGCCTTACCGGCTTCGTTGCCTTCGAACTTGGCGAAGTTCTTGATGAAGCGGCCAGCCAAGTCTTTAGCCTTCTCTTCCCACTTGCAAGCGCAGTCGTAAGTGTCGCGAGGATCGAGGATCTTCGGATCTACGCCCGGCAATTCAGTCGGAACCACGAAGTTGAAGTACGGGATGGTCTTCGTCGGAGCCTTGTCGATGGAGCCGTCCAGGATGGCGTCGATGATGCCACGAGTATCGCGGATAGAGATACGCTTGCCGCTACCGTTCCAGCCGGTGTTCACCAAGTAAGCCTTGGCACCCACCTTGTTCATCTTCTTCACCAGCTCTTCAGCATACTTCGTCGGATGCAAGCTCAAGAAAGCTGCGCCGAAGCAAGCGGAGAACGTCGGAGTCGGTTCCGTGATGCCACGCTCCGTACCAGCCAACTTAGCCGTGAAACCGGACAGGAAGTAGTACTGAGCCTGCTGGTCGTCCAGGATGGATACGGGAGGCAGTACGCCGAAGGCATCGGCGGACAGGAAAATTACCTGATGAGCGTGAGGACCTTTGGAAACGGGCTTCACGATGTTGTTGATGTGATAGATAGGATAAGATACGCGAGTGTTCTCCGTAACGCTCTTGTCGGCGAAGTCAATAACACCGTTGGCGTCCACCGTTACGTTCTCCAGCAGGGCGTCACGCTTGATGGCGTTGTAGATATCGGGTTCGCTCTCCTTGTCGAGGTTGATAACCTTGGCATAGCAACCGCCTTCGTAGTTGAACACGCCTTCATCGTCCCAGCCGTGTTCGTCGTCACCGATGAGCAGACGCTTCGGGTCAGTGGACAGCGTAGTCTTACCCGTGCCGGACAGACCGAAGAAGATAGCCGTGTCGGTACCCTCCATGTTCGTGTTGGCAGAGCAGTGCATGGAAGCGATGCCACGCAGCGGGTTCAGGTAGTTCATGATGGAGAAGATACCCTTCTTCATCTCACCGCCGTACCACGTGTTCAGGATAACCTGCTCGTTGGTCTTCAGGTTGAACACCGTAGCCGTTTCCGAGTTCAGGCCCAGTTCCTTGTAGTTCTCAACCTTAGCCTTGGCAGCGTTGAAGGAAACGAAGTCGGGCTCGCCATAGTTGGCCAGTTCCTCTTCCGTCGGACGGATGAACATATTCTTCACGAAGTGAGCCTGCCATGCCACTTCCATGATGAAGCGCACTTTCAGACGAGTAGCGGGGTTAGCACCGCAGAACGTATCCATCACGAACAGGCGCTTGCCGCTCAGCTGCTTCACAGCCTTGGCCTTCAGGTCAGCCCAAGCCTCTTCAGAGCAGGGTTTGTTGTCATTCTTATATTCATCAGAAGTCCACCATACAGTGTCCTTGCTGGCTTCATTATATACAAAGAACTTATCCTTGGGCGAACGACCCGTGTAGATACCGGTCATCACGTTTACGGCGCCGAGCTCCGTAACCTGGCCTTTCTCATAGCCTTCCAGACCAGCCTTGGTCTCTTCTTCGAACAATACTTCGTAAGACGGGTTGTGGAGAATCTCCTTCACGTCTACGATACCATACTTGCTTAAATCTAAATTTGCCATTTTCTTTAAGTTTTTAAATTGGTATTTGGTTGATGATTTTTCTTATCTTTTCGCTTTTCGCCCGCAAAAGTAGCATTTTTCTGCATACGGCAATGTCCTATCCCATACTTTTTTCCGTAATAAAATGCTCTTTTATATATCCGTAACACTATCTGCAAAGTGAATATGGCAAATTACGCTTCTCGGCACTCAACAAAAACGGAAGAGGCCCGGGGCGGCCTCTGCAAACCGACGAAATCAAAAGATTGAGTGGATTGCCTGGATAATAGAAACAGCCATGGGGATAAGATGCAATTATGTCCGCTGAATAGTCACGTGCTCATAGGTTAGTTTATACTATGTAGAACAGAATGTCAACGTTGTAGGGGCGGGGCTTGCCCCCGCCCTGATTCAAGGCGACCGCAAGGGTCGCCCCTACACGTTCCGCGTTCTATAGCATCATTTCATTTTGCACACTTATACTTATAACGATTCAGCGCCATGTTGAGAAATTCGCACCTTAAAAAGAGCGAGTATAGCACCGTCAAGTTTGTAGTCTCACTTCCTCCCCGAAAGCTTCCTGAGTTAATCTGGCATACGGTCACATGTGTACATCAATGGCCTTCCGCCGACTACCACATACATAACTGAAGAGTTATCTCAATGCTGTATCAGCAGTAACCCATGAGTCAAGAACGGGAAGGGAAGCATCCTCCCCTCGCGGTCAAATGTACCTCCAATATAGGAGCTGTTACGTGCATTGATGAGAGTCAACAACTTCGCCGACGGCAACAAGCCGTTTCGTCTTAATCTTCCAAGACTCGTCAGGGCAGTTGAAATCTCAATACCGCCGCAGCAGTAACCCATGTGATCATCATTATGTCAACCAATTAAAAAAACGCTATTATGGGTCTCAATACCGCCGCAGCAGTAACCCATGTGGTCATTATGGTGCCCGTGAAAAGACTTCGCGACATGTCTCAATACCGCCGCAGCAGTAACCCATGTGGTATGTGGTCATCGACCTCGTTTACGCTCTGACTGCAGTAGCGTCTCAATACCGCCGCAGCAGTAACCCATGTGGTCATCGACCTCGTTTACGCTCTGACTGCAGTAGCGTCTCAATACCGCCGCAGCAGTAACCCATGTGGTCATATGTCAAATTTCAAAATAGAATTTGACGTTGGTCTCAATA
>CASEYC010000088.1 GCA_949292025.1 uncultured Bacteroides sp.
GAAAAGAAATGGACGATGCCCATTTCGAACTGGGGCTTGATTATGAACCAATTTATGCTTATCTTTGAAAACAGAATTCAGATATAAGGAGAACTTACAACTGAATCCTGTTTCCATTTACACAAAATTTTGGACAGTGTCTATGAAAGACAGATATACTTTCTCCGGCTACGAAGATATACTGAAACCGATGATGAAGATATACTGCCCTGACCAAGTAAGTATAACTGACTAAAGTTTCCCACCTCTCTTTAAGCTGCATTTGAAAAGTAGGCTCTATTTCCTGTTCCTATTCTTCTTCTCCATGTTGCTCCAGGAAGAAACGTTTCTGCTGCTCAATTTCCCTACGGAGTTCGTCCTCGGTAGGCATGTATGTCATATATTTGGCGGCAAAAATTTGGTCACTGTCATGCAGCACGGAATATTTCGCAATGGTGCTGTCCGTATCGGTGCATAACAATACGCCAATGGTCGGATTATCGTCCAGACCTTTCACCAAATCATCATACATACGGATGTACATATCTAGTTGGCCGATGTCCTGATGGGTCAACTTATGAGTTTTCAGTTCGAAGATGACAAAACGTTTCATCTTATAATTATAGAACACCAAGTCGATATAAAAATCCGCCGTATCCGTCACAATGTGCTGTTGTCTCTCCACAAAAGCAAATCCTCTCCCAAGCTCCATGATGAACTTCTCGAGATTATCAATAAGTGCCTGCTCCAACGCGGATTCGGAACAACTGGTATCCTGGCGGAATCCCATGAATTCGGCAACCATCGGATTCTTTATGTATTCCATTGGATCAGTTTGGCCAACATGGGATACGGGCAAGGCTGAACCTTCCCTTTGGGCAGCTAATCTCCGTTCGTAATACTGGGTGGAAATATTACGATCGAGCGTCTTG
Organism: uncultured Bacteroides sp.; assembly: GCA_949292025.1. Taxonomy (GTDB): domain Bacteria; phylum Bacteroidota; class Bacteroidia; order Bacteroidales; family Bacteroidaceae; genus Bacteroides. The sequence continues at coordinate 912 of CASEYC010000088.1, forward strand.
ACACTCCACATATCATCTGCCGCAGTTTTAAGATACCATTCACGGGCTTGGGGATTGCTTACGGAGAGAATGCGGCGAATATGCGACCAATTCAGATTTTGCACGCGCGTGTGCAAAATCTCCAAATCACTGAATTCCAAATAGAATCTACGATAATACGCCAAGTTGCGACGACCATATCCGGAGCCATATTCAGCAGCAAGCCTATCCGCAAGAGCAGGAATAAGCCTCTTGCCATAGTCTGCACGAGCGTTACCTTGCTGTTCTTCTTCCACAATACGCCGTCCGATATTCCAATAGGTCATAATGGCAGCTTGTCCTGCCGCCGCATAAGCCTGTCGCCGTCCTTGTTCTATGATGGTCCGCACATCGCAGACGAAGGCTTCGGTTATCAGATTGTCCTGTTGTCTTTTCTTTTCCATAATCAAAGCTATGTATGCAAACGCCTTACACTATCTTGCAAACTTACGCATTTATTGTGAAGGATTGAAACTTAAAGCGGATTTTCTTTCGTTTTTCTTCGCTTCCCTCCCTTTGTAGAACATTCTATGAATATTCGCAGTAACCTGAATTTATTGAGCATGGGCAACTATATTCGTGGGGCAGCGAGGTATGTATGAAGTGCTCCAGGCAGTATATATTCGTTCGCGAACCTAATTATAACAGAAAAGGCTGCATCGGTTCATTTCCCGTGCAGCCTTCCTTGTTTTTATAGAGGAATCTTACTTGTTGATTTTCCCCCACGTGTCCTTCAGCCCGACGGTGCGGTTGAACACCATCTTCTCCGGCGTGGAGTCCTTGTCCACGTTGAAGTAACCGATGCGCTGGAATTGGAGGGACGTCAGCGGTTTCATGCCTTGGGCGAACTTCTCGATGTAGCAGTGCGGCAGGATGTGGAGGGAATCCGGATTGATGATTTCCTTCATGGCCGTCAGTGCGTCGCAGTTCTTCTCCTCGCGGATGGCGGCCAGGGCGTCGCGCGGATTCTCCACCTTCCAGAGGCGGTCGTAGAGGCGCACTTCGGTTTCGAGGCAATGCGCGCAGCTCACCCAGTGCAGGGTGCCCTTCACCTTGCGGTTGGCACCGGGCATGCCGCTCTTGCTGTCGGGGTCATACTCTGCGTAGACTTCCACCACTTCGCCGGCCTCGTTCTTCTTGCAGCCCGTGCACTTCACGATATACGCGTTCTTCAGGCGCACTTCCTGTCCGGGCGTCATGCGGAAGTATTTCTTGGGAGCCACCTCCATGAAGTCGTCGCGCTCCATCCACAGTTCGCGGCTGAACTCGATGAGGTGCGTGCCTTCTTCGGGGCGTTCGGGGTTGTTGACGGCTTCCAGTTCTTCCACCTGGCCTTCGGGATAGTTGGTGATGACAAGCTTCACCGGGTCGAGCACGGCCGATATGCGGGTGGCACGCTCGTTGAGGTCCTCGCGCACGGCGCTCTCCAGCAGGGCGAACTCGTTGAGGGCGTCATACGTGGTGTAGCCAATCTTGTCGATGAACTTGTGGATGGACTCCGGCGAATAACCGCGGCGGCGGAAACCGCAGAGGGTCGGCATACGGGGGTCGTCCCATCCGCTGACCAAGCCTTCCTTGACAAGGGTCAGCAGGTTGCGCTTGCTCATCAGCGTGTAGCTCAGGTTCAGCTTGTTGAACTCGTACTGGCGCGGACGGTTGTCGTCCAGGTCCTTGCCTTCCTTCAGCCAGTCGACGAAGAGGTCGTAGAGTGGGCGGTGTACCACGAACTCCAGCGTGCAGAGCGAGTGGGTCACGCCTTCGAAGAAGTCGCTTTGCCCGTGGGCGAAGTCGTACATCGGGTAGGCTTTCCACTTCGTGCCCGTGCGGTGGTGCGGATGGTTCACGATGCGGTAGATGATGGGGTCGCGGAAGTGCATGTTGGGGTTGGCCATGTCAATCTTGGCGCGGAGCACCATGGTGCCTTCCGCTATCTCGCCCGTGTTCATCTTCTGGAAAAGCTCCAGGTTCTCTTCGATGGGGCGGTTGCGGTAGGGGCTTTCCACGCCCGGCTGGGTGGGGGTGCCTTTCTGGGCGGCAATCTGCTCGGAGGTCTGTTCGTCCACGTAGGCCTTGCCTTCCTTAATGAGGCGGATGGCGAAGTCCCACAACTGCTGGAAGTAGTCCGAGGCATAGTATTCGTTGCCCCACTGGTAGCCCAGCCACTGGATGTCCTCCTTGATGGCCTCCACATACTCCACGTCTTCCTTCGTCGGGTTGGTGTCGTCGAAGCGCAGGTTGCACACGCCTCCGTGGGCGGCGGCGATGCCGAAGTCCAGGCAAATGGCCTTGGCGTGGCCGATGTGCAGGTAGCCGTTGGGTTCGGGCGGGAAGCGCGTCTGCACCCTTCCGCCGTTCTTTCCTTCCTGCAGGTCGTTCTCTACTATCTGTTCAATGAAGTTCAAGCTCTTCTTTTCGCTTGTCTCTTCGGTTTTCATTTCTGCCATAACGCTGTCTTTTACGTATTTTGGCACAAAAGTACGACTATTTTCTTGGATTCGCTGCAAAACCTTCCGCATTTGTTTCCCCTATCTAATGGATTTGTCTAATTTCATGTGGGAGTTTGGCGGGTATCTTATATCGAACTCACGTTATCATAGCAGAAGTGCGGGGCATTTGCTTCTTTTCTTCGTCTTTGTGCTTTCATTTGGCGTATGTCGAGGCTATTTTTGCCTCGTCAACTCAATAAACAAATAGCATCATGAGACATCATTATCCAAATTGGGAAGAAAAATGGGCTTTGGTAGATAAAGCCCATGCTGCGAAAACCAGCGAAGAGAAGCGTGAAATTCTCCGCCAAGTGGAGGAAGAACTGAAAGAACTGCTTGGAAAAGGAATAGAGTGTTTCGGCGTTGCTTACGAGAGAATGGAAAATGAGGAACGGGGAAAGCTGGATGCCTTGATTTGCGTGCGGAAGCACATCCTGAATGATATGTTCAAGCCGACATCCGCCGAAGTGGAGCGTCTTTGCCGATTGAACGACTTGCTTCATCACTTGGACAAGGAGATGCGGCGGCGCACTGCCGAATTGTATCGCTTCCTCTTGCGTATGGGCAAGGATGCCGCTTTTGACGATGATTACGAGGTGGAGGGAGAATTGTGTTACTCCTTCAATGGAGAGAAATCTATCTTGAAGCTGGAGGATGATGCGTACTATGGCTCCGACTTCACGTATATGATAGATTTGGTAGATGCCTACGTGTATGAGACTTCTTATCATTACATCGAGCAATGCCATATTTCGTATAATCCCCGCCATACGCCGGAAGTGACAGACGAGGAGTTGGACATCCGCAATCCCTTGGACGATGGCACGTCGTGGGCGGAAGGCGTCTTGTGCATCCCCCAACTGGAATCCGTCTGCATTTGCTATCCCTTGCACGACCTCTTCAGCCATAAGCCTTACTCCGTCCCCGACATCCTCCGCATGAACGACTTTTGGGTGGAAGCGCACTTGCGTTGCCAACATATTGTCAGCCAGGACAGCACGCGCTACTGTCCGTATGCTGACGGTTCATCCGATTGAAATCAGCTCTCCCAGCAAGTCGGAGGCAAAGTTCTGCAAAACCGCTTCCTTGTCCTCGCGGAAAGGATAGCTTTGCGAAACTTTGTCCAAGAAGCGCGGCCACGCTTTGTCGCACGAGTAGTAGAGGGTGACGAAGGAGTTGCGGGCATCCGCTTCTGCCAGCAGCTCAAGCATACCTTGCAGTTTCTCTTCCGTGCTTTGTCCGGGAAGTTTCCGGATAGTTTGGAGTGTCCGTCGGTATCGGGATTCTTCATCCTCGTCTTTAGCCGTGAGGTATCCCCACCATTCGCCTATGGTGACAGGGATTCGCATGGGGTAGGGATTCACGAACTTCGTAAAAGTATCCAGCGATTTGCCTTGCAGGGTGCGGATGTGGTATTTCCCGTCTTTCAGGCAGAGCAGGCGGTCTTCCTGATAGCCGACGATTTCGCCGATTTCTTTTTGTTGCAGGGTGTAGGCTTGATTCTTGCCGATGCGGATGTGGTAGGTGCCTCGTTGTATGGAAATAGTTATCTCTGCCATGTCTGTTACTGATAGTAGTGAAAGCCCATCGCCGGATTTTCCTCCAAGCGACGGGCTTTCCTTTTCATACTTTCTACCTTATCCCATCTTCTCAATTCTGAAGTTGACCAGGCTGCATCCGCCCACAAGCGAGACGCCATACTTCCGTTCAAACTCCACGCCGATTTCCTTGATAGTAGGCTGGGCGTTGGTGCCGCTCTTCAATACTTCCACCCACATGCCGGGCGTTACCTTCCCTGTGACCTTTATGGCCGTCACGCGCCAAAGATGATTCATCATACGAATGTTGTTTTTAATGGATTAAACATAGCTGGTCGGCCGGGGTCTCCCCCTGCTTCCCGTTGCAAAGGTAGGGGGAGGGTGTGCAGGATGGAAGCATAGGTTGGAAGAAATTTCTCTCAGACAACCGGGTCGGCACAATATTGTCGGCGTTTGCAGCCCTTGCACATCTGCCCCATCCAAACATTATCGAATAGCGTCATGGCTTGGCGCACAATGTTTGGCTCGTCGGTCAGGATGCCTGCCTCGAAGTTGCGGGTGGTTTCCGCCTTCATACCGATGCCTGCCCCCGTCAGGTTGGCACTCCCGATATAGGCTTCGCGACAATCGAAAATCAGCATCTTGAAGTGTACTCTCGGACAAAGAACCCGCTCCAGCCTGTCGTATAGCAGGGGATACTTATCGAAATCCTGCCGGAAGGCGGGGCCGGGTTCTTTGGCGTGGATGAGGCGCACCTCCACTCCTTTGCGGATAAGTCCGGACAAAGCTCCAAGAAAAGGCTTCTTATCCTTACTGCTTTCCACGTATAGGTCCTTGATGTCGGCAGTGCCTATCCACAACGTCTTCTTGACGCAGAGGGAGCGCAAGAGGACATCGGTGTAGTGGGAGTGGTTGGAGATGAAGGTGAACATGGGGTTAAATTATTCTGTAATATATGGCTTTGGCTATGTTGGGGATATTGGTTTCCCATGCACCTTTTCGTGAAAAGCCTATGACATTAGGATGTTTTTCATCGGTCAGAATATCATTGATTGAATGACGTTTTCTTTGGGTATAAGTATAATCATGAAAAGTTTGACTCCCCATGCACACAATAACTTTCGGCTCAATTACATTTACCATCTGGTGCATAATCTCAACCATATATTTCCTAAGATTCCATTCTTTTTTCTTGCAGCATTCAGGAATTCCTTCTTCTCTTTTCAATTGGCCCAATAGTTTAATTAAAGAATTTCCATCGGGGGTTGCTATAGGATATAGATTAATGTACATCATGCTCATTAAACTATTGGCCATATTTTTAGCCCAAAAAGGTTCTTGGTTAGTACCCTTTTCATTATTCTTTTCAGGATATATAAGCGTTGCTAGTTTATATAGTAAGTCAACTATCTTGCGTGGAAAAGCATTGTTTACAGGTTGATTTAACTCATACCACTTCCCATTGTTCTTTCTTGCAGAATTCTGACTGAAAAACATCAATTTTTCTTCATTGAAGCGTGGCTCTAATGGAATATATTCTTCACTATGGAGTTTATCATAATTTTCTCCGCCGCTGGAATTATAGCCCAAAAATAAAATCTGTGGACGGTATATAAAAGGACTTGCACCCGTAGTGATACCTTTAAACCTATATTTCTCTCTATATATTTTTTGTTTGTCAGTAAGGATATCTATAATAGGTTTATACTTCCTTTGTAGTGCGTAAAACTGTTCTCGCTGATCTTTTGCTTCTATTTCCATAATAAAAAATTAAATGGTTAATACTGTTTACTAAAATGCCGTACAACGAAAAAAGGACACAGCCCCATCTTCTTCCCTATTCATCCGCTTAGGCTCTGGTAAACCTGAAATCAGAATAAGTAAAAGCGGTCTGCGCCCTTGGAGGGTGCAAACTATGCTTAGACCTATTATTCCTGATTTCATCTAAAATTTTACCAGAATTTAAGCGAATAGAATAATCGTCCGATAGTTATGCAATATGTCTTTGGTTCTCTATTTCTTGGTTCTTCTCGTTTTAAGTTATGTCGCAAAGCTACGAAAACAATTCGACACCAAGAAATATTTGCCGACAATATCGCAGGCCGCCCGTCTATTTTCTCGCCATCCGGGGATTTTTGCCTGCAAAATTACGCTCCCTGTATGCCATATCGCAGCACAATAGAAGTGAATGTTCATCTTAAATCAAATAAGTAAGTCATTAGAATTAATTTATACTAAGCCACATGAGCAAAGTTGATACAAAGTTCATCCCCAATGGTTGCCAACGCCCTGTTTGTAGCGTACATCAATGTATCATCGGATATGTAATCCGCTGGTCCGAGCCA
>CASEYC010000089.1 GCA_949292025.1 uncultured Bacteroides sp.
AGAAAGCCGCACCGATGATGTGATGAAACTCCGAATGACATGGTTTGAGTGCTCGTCCTCTTTGTAATCCACCGACTCAAAGGTTACCCCGAAGGGCGTGGCCCGCCATTGAGAAGCGAAGCTTGTCTCGGTATTTCATAATAATTGATGAGTTTCCCGATCCAATCAATGCGGCTATTTTTTCTACGACAAAGGTACATCGTTTATTTGAAAGAAACAAGGAAAAATGAAACAACTTTGCAACGAGAGTGGTTAAAATCCCTTTAGCGAGATAAATGAAAGATAAGAGAAACAAAAGGGCGGACTTACGAAAGCCCACCAGTATATCTAAACGATAAACGAATGCACTTCATGAGTAACTTTTCCCTTTCTAAGCCATCACTCCACCACTATCCCTCCACTATTACTCCTATGATACTCCTATTATACTCCTATATTAGTCCTATTCAGAATAGGAGAAATAGGGGTCGGATAGCTATCAAGCAAGAGATGGATAATGGATATCAAACAACCGGCGCATCCAGTACTACTGACTTGCCCAAACTAAAAATGCCGGCCGCACCTACATGCAACCGGCATCATCAGCCTATTCACAATTTCTTAAAAAACAATCAAGCCTTCACCTTGGCAACGATAGCCTTGAATGCTTCGGGATGATTCATGGCCAAATCTGCCAACACCTTGCGGTTGATTTCAATTCCAGCCTTGTGCAGAGCACCCATCAACTGGGAATAAGACATACCTTCCAGGCGGGCGGCAGCGTTGATACGCTGAATCCACAAAGCGCGGAAGTTTCTCTTCTTATTCTTGCGGTCGCGGAACGCGTAGGTCAGACCTTTCTCCCACGTATTCTTGGCAACGGTCCACACGTTCTTTCTGGCACCGAAATAACCTCTGGTTAATTTCAGGATTTTCTTTCTTCTTGCTCTTGAAGCAACATGATTTACTGATCTTGGCATAGTTTTACTTGTTTTTGAATGTTAGCGCCGTTACTTCGCGCAACGGACTTAAAGCTAATGCACTCGGTTAATAACTTTAAATTCTTCAGACACGCGTTTTTATCTCATCACTAAGAGTTCCTTCACTTGGCGGATGTTTGCCGTATCCACCAACGTGGAATGACACAGATTTCTCTTCTGCTTCTTCGTCTTCTTAGTCAGGATGTGACTGTGGAAAGCGTGCTTTCTCTTGATTTTACCCGTTCCGGTAAGAGTGAATCTCTTTTTGGCACCGGAGTTAGTCTTGATCTTTGGCATCTTACTTGTTTTTAAATTATTAAATTATATGGCAACGCACTATACCAACGGCGTTACACACGTTCTGTCTCATCTTTCTTATTCTTCACCTGCATCATCCCCGTCAGCCGCAAGAGTCTCCTCTTTGGAAGCCGCGGGCTTGGCAGCCGTTTTCTTGGCCACGCCTTTCTTCGGCGAAAGCTGGATGGTCATACGTTTGCCTTCCAATACCGGCATCTGGTCAACCTTGGCATATTCCTCCAAATCATTGGCAAAGCGCAAAAGCAACACTTCGCCCTGCTCCTTGAACAGGATGGAGCGTCCTTTGAAAAAGACGTATGCCTTCACTTTGTCGCCATCCTCCAGGAAACCTTTGGCGTGCTTCAACTTGAAGTTGTAGTCATGGTCATCCGTCTGAGGTCCGAAACGAATCTCTTTCACATTGACCTTCACCTGCTTGGCCTTTTGCTCTTTCTGGCGTTTCTTCAGCTGGTAAAGAAATTTAGAGTAATCAATGATACGGCACACAGGAGGTTGTGCATTCGGAGAAATCTCCACAAGGTCAGCACCGTGTTCTTCAGCCAATCTCAATGCCTGAGCTATCGGATAGACTTTGGATTCCACTTCATCGCCCACAATGCGGACTTCTTTGGCACGGATTTGTTCATTAATCCGATGTTGCCCTTTCAAATTGTCATTCTTCATTAAATACGTTTACTTCCGGTTTTCCTTATTTTTAATTACTCTTTTGGGGTTTAATTTTCATGCAAGGCATGGCTTGAATTTTCAGTTCTCAAGCCATACCCTGCACAAGTGGGCGCAAAGTTACCACTTATTTATCATATTCTGAACTTCTTCGCTTATTTTTTTAGCAAAATCCTCGACTTTTACCGTTCCTTGGTCGCCTTCACCCTGTTTGCGCACTGCAATTTCGCCATTTTCAGCCTCTTTCTCGCCCACAACCAGCATATAGGGAATGCGTTTCATCTCATTGTCACGAATCTTACGGCCAATCTTCTCATTGCGCTCGTCCACAATGGCACGGATGTCGTATTTCTTCAATGTCTGCTTCACCTCGTTGGCATAGTCATTGAATTTCTCGCTGATGGGCAGGATGGCTACCTGGTCGGGGGTCAGCCACAAGGGGAACTTGCCGGCCGTATGTTCGATGAGCACAGCCACGAAACGCTCCATGGAGCCGAACGGCGCACGGTGAATCATCACCGGACGATGCTTCTGATTGTCCGCACCGGTATATTCCAGTTCAAAACGCTCCGGCAGGTTATAGTCCACCTGGATGGTGCCCAACTGCCAACGGCGTCCGATGGCATCTTTCACCATGAAGTCCAGCTTAGGCCCATAGAAAGCAGCCTCGCCATACTCTACCTTGGCTTTCAATCCCTTCTCGGCACAAGCTTCCACAATGGCCTGTTCAGCCTTTTCCCAGTTCTCATCGCTTCCGATGTACTTCTCGCGGTTCTCCTTGTCGCGCAAGGAAATCTGAGCTTCGAAATTCTCAAAATTCATTGAACGGAACACGATGGAGATGATATCCATCACACGCAGGAATTCATCCTTCACCTGGTCGGGACGGCAGAAGATATGGGCATCGTCTTGCGTGAAGCTGCGCACACGGGTCAATCCGTGCAACTCACCGCTCTGCTCGTAACGGCATACCGTGCCGAACTCTGCAATGCGCAGAGGCAGGTCCTTGTAGGAGCGCGGAGAATTTCTGTAAATCATGCAGTGGTGCGGGCAGTTCATCGGCTTCAGGAAGTACTCTTCTCCTTCTTCCGGCGTGTGGATAGGCTGGAAGGAGTCCTTGCCATACTTGGCATAGTGCCCCGAAGTGATATACAGCAGTTTGTTGCCTATGGGCGGACAGATGACTTCCTGATAATCATAACGTGCCTGGATGCGGCGTAGGAAATCTTGCAGGCGCAAGCGCAGAGCCGCACCTTTCGGGAGCCACATCGGCAATCCCTTGCCCACGGTGTCGGAGAACATGAACAGGTCCATCTCCTTACCAATCTTGCGATGGTCGCGTTTCTTGGCTTCTTCCAACATGACGAGGTATTCATCCAGCATCTTCTTCTTCGGGAAGGTGATGCCATAGATACGGGTCATCATCTTGCGGTCTTCCTGACCACGCCAGTAAGCACCGGCCACGGAAGTCAGCTTGATGGCCTTGATGGGAGCCGTCGTCATCAAGTGCGGGCCACGGCACAGGTCGGTGAAAGCCCCCTGTGTGTACGTGGTGATATGTCCGTCTTCCAATTCGGAAATCAGTTCACACTTGTAAGTCTCCCCACGCTCGCCAAACTCTCGCAAAGCATCGGCTTTCGCGATACTTTGACGCACCAAAGGTTCTTTCTTGGCAGCCAGTTCCACCATCTTCTTCTCAATGGCGGGCAGGTCGGCTTCCTTGATAGGCGTTTCGCCCGGATCAACATCATAATAGAAACCGTTCTCAATGGCAGGACCGATGCCGAACTGGATGCCCGGATACAACTCCTGCAAAGCCTCGGCCAGCAGGTGGGCGCTGGTATGCCAGAAGGTATGCTTGCCTTGTTCGTCCTCCCATTTATACAGGACCACATTGGCATCGCTCATAATGGGACGTCCCAAATCATAAGTTTCTCCATTTACGCCACAAGCCAATACGTCTTGTGCCAATCGGGTGCTGATGCTTTCTGCTATCTGCAAGCCCGTCACTCCTTCGTTATACTCGCGAACGGAGCCGTCAGGAAAGGTAATCTTTATCATAATCAGTTGTTTATTTTCACTTTCAGCTTGCAAAATTAGATAATTATTTGCGGATATTCTACTTTTGACAAAAAAATGTTATTCAGGGAGCTCCGTAAAACGCTTTATCACGTTGTACGCCGAGACAATGCCCAGTTCGCCGGCCTTGCTCAAGTCGGCAATTCCCTGCTTGTTATTGCCCAGGAAGATGCGTGTCAGTCCCCGGTTGAAATACGCTTCCGCAAAATCCGGATTCAGTTCGATGGCCTTGTCATAATCCGCCAAAGCTGCCCGATAGTCTTTCAACAGGGAGAACACATTGCCTCGGTTATAATAACCGTAAACGAAGTCCGGCGCCAGACGTATGACGTTGTCCAAATCCTTTTTCACCACCTCATAATCAATGGCCGTTACTCCGCTTTCTTCATGCACGCCAGACGTTTGCTGTCCGGCATTCTCCAACAAACCGGTTTCCGCTTTCCGGTACTCCAACTCTTTGTAGCGCACCAACGCCCGCATGAAATAAGCCGGGAAGAAGGTGTCGTCCAATAACAGGCTTTGCGTGAAGTCTTCTATGGAGCTGTCAAAGTCCTGCACCAGATAGAAATCCAATCCGCGCATGAAGCGCATCTTGGCATCTTTCGGATTATCCACAATAGCCGCCGTGTGCGAATCAATCAGTGCAAAGTGGAACTTCACCTGCTGCTCCGTCAAGGGTGCCTCCATATTGGTGATGCGCAACGGTTTCGGAAGAATCTTTTCTTGATTCAATGCATCTATTGCCCGATGGAAGTGCACCGTATGCTTCACGTCGCTCACCTTTTCATAATAAGTCAGGGCATACATCGGCTCCAGCTTGATGACCACATTCCTGTTCTGTACACGTCCGCGATAATCACTGGTATAACGTTGCTCCATCTCCGATTCATCGGCTATGACAATCTTCCGGTAATTGCGTATGTTCTTATCCGATTTTTTACGCGTCTTGCCTTCCCCCTCTGCTTCCGAGTCGGCCGCATTATCAGCCACATCCCGGTTGCCTTGTGAAGAGCCTTGGGCATTATTCCGCTGATCCAGTTGCATTTGCATCAACTTGAACTCATCCTGCTCAGCGCCTCGCATGTCTCCTGCTTTGCGGCGGGCATCCGCACGATAGTAATAGCCTGTCGCAAAATTGGGATATTCGTCTATCACATTCGTATAGTCGCTGATGGCACCTTGATAATCACCGGTTTGCGCACGCAATATGCCGCGATTGAAAGCAGCCAGCATATTATCCGGTTCCATCTCCAAGACAAAATCAAAATCTTCTATGGCCCTGTTGTCATCCCCCACCTGGGCGCGCAACAAACCGCGGTTATAATGTCCTAGGAAGTTATTCGGGTCAATGTCAAGCGCCAAATCATAATCGCGCATCGCTCCGCGCAAGTTATTCTGATGATAACGCGCCAACGCACGATTGATGTAATAACCGGCATTACGGGCACTCAGATGAATAGCCTGATCCAAGTCCTGCTCGGCCTCTTTGTACCGGCCTTGCGCCAGATAAACAACGGCGCGTGCTCCCCAGCCGTCAGGCTCGTAACGCTCCAAATCTATAGACTTGTTAAAATCTTGCAGGGCTTGAAGCGTATCTTTCTGCTGGAGGCTTACCTCACCGCGCATCAAGTAAGCCGGCATATAGCGGGGAGAAATCTTGAGCAATTTACCCAAATCCTCTTTGGCTGCTTCATAATCTTTCTTCTGGATATGGCACAATGAAAGGTTATGCCACAACACCAGGTTTTCCGGATCATACTTCAATGCCGCCCGATAGTCCTCAATCGCCCCGTCAAAATTGCTCTGGCGGATACGAGCCAAGCCTCTTATCTGATAAGCACCCACCACAAAAGGATTCCGCTTGATGGCTTCGTTGCAATCGGCTTCCGCGCCTTGGTAATCGTCCAGATTTATCTTCGCCAATCCACGGAAGAAATAAGGCTCGAACAAATAGGGTTTCGCATTGATTACCTGATTGAAATATTGTATGGAGAGCACATAGTCCTCAAAATACAAAGCATTACGGGCAATGGTCATCACCCGTTCCGTATTGATTTGCGCATACGCCAACGTGGGCAGCATCAAAAGCATAGTCAGTATTTTTCTGATCATCGTAGGTTCTAACATACTTGAAACGGAACAAAAATAATGCTTTTCAGTCTGTTGTAAGGACTAACGCCATACTCTTTTTAATTTTTTTGAGGCTTTTACATCTTCTGCCCAGAAGGAGTCCGGCTATTTCCGCACGGTTTTCACCTTGTACGTGCAATGCGCCTTCCCTTTCAGCATGGCATTCAATTTGCCTTTCATCATCTGTCTGCGCAGAGGCGATAAATGGTCAATGAACACTTTGCCTTCCAAATGGTCAAACTCATGTTGCATCACACGGGCCAGATAACCTTCTACTATCTCGTCATGCTCCACAAAGTTTTCATCCATATACTTCACATGTATCTTTGTTCCGCGCTTCACCGCCTCATGGATGCCAGGCAAACTCAGGCACCCCTCCTCCATGGATACCTCGTCTCCACCGACTTCCAAGATATGGGCATTGATATAAACCTTACGGAAATCCTTGTATTCAGGAAACTCGTCGGACAACACATCCAGGTTGACCACAACCACACGAATGGGCAAACCGATTTGCGGGGCGGCCAAGCCTACACCTTCAGCCTTGTCCATGGTTTCAAACATATTATCAATCAGCTCTTTCAACTCGGGATAGCTGGCATCAATATCCTCGGCTACTTTTCTCAATACGGGCTGTCCGTAAACATAGATAGGTAAAATCATATAAGTAAGTCATTAGAATTAATTTATACTAAGCCACATGAGCAAAGTTGATACAAAGTTCATCCCCAATGGTTGCCAACGCCCTGTTTGTAGCGTACATCAATGTATCATCGGATATGTAATCCGCTGGTCCGAGCC
>CASEYC010000090.1 GCA_949292025.1 uncultured Bacteroides sp.
ATATCTAATTTATTCTCCATAAGTCAGTGTACAAAGTTAGACAATCATTTATCGGGTTGACTTTAGGCGCGGCTTACGCGGGATTGACGGATTAAGTACCGCTCATTAATATTATGAATATTACTGATTTCACTATTGAATAAATATCCGTGAAATCCGCGTAATCCGCGCCTACTATCAATTCACTTTTCAGAAGTAGCCTTCGCGCTTCTTCTGCTCCATGCTGGCCTCCTGGTCGAAGTCGATGACACGGGTCGTTCGCTCGCTCTTGGTGGTGGTCATCATCTCCTCCACAATCTTCTCGATGGTGTCCGCCTCGCTCTCGATGGCACCGGTCAACGGCCAGCAACCCAAGGTGCGGAAGCGTATCTTCTTCATCTGAATCTTGTCGCGGTATTGTTCGGGCAGGCGGTCGTCATCGGGCATAATCAAGTTGCCGTCTATCTCCACTACCGGGCGTTCCTTGGCGAAGTAGAGGGGCACGATGGGGATGTTCTCCAGACGGATATATTGCCAGATGTCCAGTTCCGTCCAGTTGCTCAGGGGGAAAACGCGGATGCTCTCGCCCTTATGCACCCGGGCATTGTAGATGTCCCACAACTCGGGACGCTGGTTCTTGGGGTCCCACTGGTGGAAACGGTCGCGGAAGGAGAAGATGCGCTCCTTGGCACGGGACTTCTCTTCATCGCGGCGCGCCCCGCCAAAGGCCGCGTCGAACTTGTACTTGTCCAGCGCGTGCAGCAGGGCCTGGGTCTTCATCAGGTCGGTGTGCACCTTGCTGCCGTGGGTGAAGGGTCCCACGCCTGCCTTGAACGCCTCCATGTTGCTCTCCACAATCAGGTTCCATCCGAACTTCTTGGCATACTCGTCGCGGAACTGTATCATCTCCTTGAACTTCCACTTCGAGTCGATGTGCATCAGGGGGAAAGGCACCTTGCCCGGGTAGAAAGCCTTCTCGGCCAGGCGCACCATCACCGACGAGTCTTTTCCGATGCTATACAGCATCACAGGGTTCTCGAACTCCGCGGCCACCTCGCGGATGATGTGTATGGACTCTGCTTCAAGTTCCTTCAGGTGGCTCAGTTTATATTCTTCCATTTCGCTTACTGTTCTTTTATCTTTGGCAAAACCAATTCAAGCAATTCATTCACCGATTCCTCCACGCTGAGCACGGACGTGTCCAGGGTCAGCGCAGGACGGGCAGGCGCCTCGAAGGGAGCGGAGATGCCCGTGAAGTTCTTTATCTCGCCCCGGCGTGCCTTGGCATACAAGCCTTTCACATCGCGGCGTTCGCACTCCTCCAAGGGGGTGCTGACATAGACCTCCAGAAAATCGTCCTTGCCGATGATGCGGGCAGCCATCTCGCGGATGTCATTGCTGGGACTGATGAAAGCCGCCAAGGTGACAATGCCCGTGTCCACGAACAATTTGGCCACCTCGGCAATGCGGCGGATGTTCTCCACGCGGTCTTCCTCCGTGAAGCCCAGGTTGTTGTTGATGCCGCTCCGGATGTTGTCCCCGTCCAGGATGCGGCAGAGGATGCCCCGCTTGTGCAACTCGCGCTCCAAGGCAATGGCGACAGTGCTCTTGCCCGAACCGCTCAGGCCGGTGAACCAAATCATCAGGCCGCGCTGGCCCAGCAGTTTCTCCTTGTCGGCACGCGCCAGCATCTTGTCGAATATCGGATATATATGTTGTTCCATAAAATGATAATTTATCAATGGATTTTAGGCGCGGATTACGCGGATTTCACGGATTAAGTTTTATCATAGAATTTATGAATGCAATGGTTTCACAAATAACATATCCGTGAAATCCGCGTAATCCGCGCCTAATTTATATTACACTCGTGAACGGCCAAATCAACGGAATCAGGCTGACGGATATTATCATCACTATCAAGTCCATCGGAAGGCCGACTTTCACGAAATCAGTAAACTTGTAATTGCCCGCGCCCTGCACAATCAGGTTCGTCTGATAGCCGATGGGCGTGGCAAAGCCTGCGGAAGCCGCTATGCAGATGGCAATGAAGAACGGCATCGGGTCCACCCCGAACTTGGCCGCCGTCTCCAGCGCCAAGGGGAAGGCCAAGGCCGCCGCGGCATTGTTCGTAATCAACTCGGTGATGACGAGCGTCACCAGATAGAGCAAGGCCAACGCTCCCCAGGCACCCAGCGAGCCGGCCACGCTCTTGATGAAGTCGGCTATCAAGGCCGCCAGGCCCGACTCCTCCATCGCCGCACTGATGGCAAAGGCGCAAGCAATGGTGATCAGGATGTCCCAACTGATGTACTTCGTATATTTCTTGGGCGGGAACATCTTCAGCCAGGCCATCACCACGGCCGTCACCGAGGCAAAGAAGAACATATCCATCTTCACCTTGGGGAATTGTTTCTGGAAATAGGGCAACTCTCCGATGGTGGCACCCACAATCATCACGATAAGCAAGGCCAGGGCCGTCCACTTCTTCCACGCAGGCACGGGATTCGTGGGGATTTCCTGCCCGTTGGTCATCATCAGGAAGACGGACGAGTCGCCCCACGTCTTGGTGAAGGCGTCATCGGCCAGGAGCACCAGCGTGTCGCCTTCCTGCAAGCGCACCTCGCCGAGATTCTCCGTAATCACCTGTCCGTTCTGGCGGATTTCCTTCACCTCGGCACCATACCGGCGCTTGAAGTCAAAGGTCTTCAACTTGCGCTTCAGGCCCGGAAAGCGGGAAGCCAGGACGACCTCCACCACGTGACGCCCCGTGTCCTCGGCGGCATCGCTCTCTTCTTCCTCAAAGTTGTCCGGGCGTTCGGCGGGAAGCAGTTTCTTGGAAGTCAGGATAATGAAGGCCAAGCCTGCCACCGTGATGGGTATGCCGATGTAGGCCAGGTCGAACATCTTCAGCCCTTCCATCCCCTTGTCTATCATCATGCCATGCACCACCAGGTTGGTGGACGTGCCTATCAAGGTACACAAGCCGCCCAATATCGTGGCGTAGGACAGGGGAATGAGGAATTTCGTGCAGGACAGCCCCACCTTCTTCGACCAGTTCTTCAGGATGGGCGCAAAGATGACCACCACGGGCGTATTGTTCAGGAAAGCCGAGAACGCGCTGACAATGGGCAGGATGCGAAGCTGCGCCTTGGTGACCGATGTGCCCTTCTCCGGCAACAGTTTCTTGACCACGGTGCTCAACGCCCCGCTCTGCCGGATGCCCTCGCTGACCAGGAACAGCAGGGCCACGGTAATCATGCCCCGGTTGCTGAACCCGGCCACCATCTGCTTGGGTGTGATGATGCCCGCCACCATGAACAGCACCACCAGGCTCAGCAACACGATGCCCGGGCGCATCTTGTCCATGATCAGCGCCACCAGCATCCCTATCAGGCCGAGCAGTACAAAGATTATCTCGAAACTCATACACACTTCTTCATTACTATGAACCACGGATTCAACAGGTTCTCCTTATTATATTGCAACGGCTCGGGCTTCTCCGCCTGCCAAATCTCACCTCCGGCAGCACGCACGATGGCATGTCCTGCCGCCGTGTCCCACTCCATCGTGGGGGCAAAGCGGGGATAAACGTCCGCCTTTCCCTCGGCAATCAGGCAGATCTTCAAGGAACTGCCGCTGGAGCGCAACTCCACCTGCCCATGCTCCTGCCTCATCCGTTCGATGTAGGCTTCCGTCTCCGGCGTGCAGTGCGAACGCGAAGCCACCACGACAAACGTGTCCCGCTCCTCCTGCACCGGCAAGCGTACGGACCGCTCCGTCAGCTCCTGCCACGAACACGAACCAGTCTGGGTAATGTCCGCTAGCTTGAAAGCACCGATACCTTCGGCGGCCACATACAAGTCCCGCTTCACCGGCACGTAAATGACACCCATCACCGGCACGCCTTCGCGCACAAAAGCGATGTTCACGGTGAATTCCCCGTTGCGCTTGATGAATTCCTTCGTCCCGTCCAGCGGGTCCACTACCCAAAATTCTTTCCACGCAGACCTTTCCGCGTAGGGCAGCTGTTTCCCCTCCTCGCTCAGTATCGGATAGGGCATTTGCTGCAACACCCGGGTGATGACCTCGTTCGCCCGGCGGTCGGCTATGGTCAACGGGGAGTTGTCCGCCTTCCTTTCCACCTGGAAATCGGCATCCGGGTCCTCATAGACCTTCCTGATTTCCGCACCGGCCAGCAGGGCGGCTTCTATGGCTTTCAATATATCTTCTTCTTTCATATTCAATCCCTATGAAGCCGCAAAAATAGAAACTTTTCCAGCGCGGAAAGTTTTCATAATCTGTTTTATAACTTCTTTTAACCAACCGCTATCCGTATTTTCGCGGATTGTTGCCTTGAGGGTGGATACGCCCACAATGTAAACGCTACCTATATTTCTCCCACACATAGCGCAACGGGCTGACCAGCCGTTCCGTCAGGCTGCGCTCATCGGTCAGCACTTCGCCCACTCCCGGCATTTCTCCCCCGAAAGGGATACGGTGCCCGTAAGAAGTCTGCAAATCCTGCGGCAAAGAGACCGTGACGGTGTATAACCCCTCCTCGTCCGGCAACAGGCTGACGCCCTTCACCCGCCCGGTCAAGAAACCGAACTCCAGATAGGGCAAGCCAGACAGGTTGATGTTCACCCGCTGACCGGCTTGCACCTTCCCCGAGCCTTCTGCCGGCAATTTCATTTTCCCGATGATGTCCCCGGGGTGCTCCGCCACCACGGAAAACACCTTGTCACCGCTGCTCACATTCTGGTTGGCTTGCCATACATCGTTATACGACAGGATTCCCTCTGCCGGACTGACAAAGAGGTAAGTCAACGTCCACTCTTCCATGCTGGCCAACAATTCGTCGTATGCCGACTTCAAGGCCGTAGCCAACGAATTGTTCTCCCGCTCACGTTCCATCTCCGTTTCCACCAATGTCTGTTGCAACTGTGCCTGCTGGATGCGTGCCGATGCCAGGGAAGTCATCAGCTGTTCCGTCCCCTGCTGTTTGCTCAACAACTCCTGCCGGGCCTCCTCATATTCCGCTTCTGCTATCAGCCCGTCATCAAACAGCATCTTTGCCCGCCGATGCACGTTTTCCGCAATCGCCGTTTGCTTCCCATCCAATTCCACCTGCCGCTGCAAGTGCAAGATGTAATCGTCATATTCCGCCAACTCCCGCCGGGTGGCTTGTATCTGCTGCGCATACAAGTCCAAAGCCAAAAAATTGCGGTAATCCGTCAATCCCCGGAGAAAAGCCGCATAAGCCGACTGGATATTGCCGAGGGCCAGTTTTTCCGGAAACCGGTTGCCCAGCACACAGCTATCTGTCAGCCGGAACTCCTGCAACCGTCCTTTCAAGGCCAAGACATCTGCCGTTTCTGCCGGATTCTCCAGCACGGCAATCAAATCGCCCGGCTGCACGGCATCCCGGTCTGCGTGATACACCTCCTTGATTTTCCCGCTGCCCCATGCCACCATCCACACGGGCGGATGCTCGGTGGTGACAGTCACCTCCGCACTCACCGTGTCAGGATACTTGAAGAAGCACCCGCCTACCAGCACGGCTGCCAACACGCCAAAGAACACCGTGATGCCCCAGCGCACCAACGCCCCGGGAGGACGGGTCAGGATGTCCTGTACCTCCTCGCTCCGCAATTCGATATTGTCTGTTTGATTGGACATATCCCGCCAAATTCCTATTTACAACTCCAATTGGTTCTGCACCAACCTGTAATATTGCCCCCGGCGGGCCACCAATTCCTCGTGGGTTCCTTCTTCGGCGATGCGGCCACGGTCTATCACCACGATTTTGTCTGCCCGACGCACGGTACTCAGGCGGTGGGCCACGACCACCGAGGTCCTTCCCCGGAAGAACTGCTCCAGATTCTCCATGATGATACGCTCGTTGTTGGCATCCAAGGCATTGGTCGCCTCGTCGAAAAAGATGAACTCCGGATCCTTATACACCGCGCGGGCTATCAAGATGCGCTGCTTCTGTCCTTGGCTCAGGCCGTTTCCTTCCTGCCCTATCTTGGTGTTGTACCCCAAAGGCAGGCTTTCCACGAAACCGTGGATGTTGGCCACCTCAGCCGCCCGACGCAAACGTGCCTTGTCAATATGTTCCACCCCCGGGGCAATGTTGCCCGCAATGCTGTCCGAGAAGATGAAGCCGTCTTGCATCACCACTCCGCACCGCCTTCGCCATGCCCGCATACTGAAGGCCTCCAGCGGCGTGCCGCCCAGCAGGATGTGCCCTCCTCCCGGCGGATAGAATCCCAGCAACAGTTTCACCAAGGTGGTCTTGCCGCTGCCGCTCATGCCCACGATGGCGGTCTGCTTCCCGCTCTCCATGCGCAGGCAGATGTCCTCCAAAGTGTTCCGTTCAGCCAACGGGTCGTATTTGAAGTGCAGGTGTTCCACCACCAAGTCCCGCCCTGCCGGGATCTCGGACAGCAGTTCCTTGCCTGCCGGCTCCTCGTCATCCTTGCCCCTCACCTCACCCAGACGATCCATGCTCAAGCGGGCATCCTGCATATCGCGGGCAAAGGTAATCAGTTCGTTCACCGGGCTGTTCAACTGTCCGATGATGTACTGCACCGAGAGTATCATGCCCAGCGTCATGTCGCCCTGCACCACCAGCCCCGCCACCAGTGCCGTGATCACCACATTCTTCGTCTGGTTGATGAGCACCGCACCCGAATCCTGGTACTGCCGCAAGGCCAGGCTCTTCACGTTCACCCGGAACAGCCGGGCCTGTATCCGTTCCCATTCCCAACGCTTCTGCCGCTCGCAACCCGCCAGCTTGATTTCCTGCATCCCGTTCACCAGCTGCACCACGCTGCTTTGGTTGGCACTCTGCTGTGCAAAGCGCTTGTGGTCCAACTCCGCACGTTTCTTCATGAACAGCCACACATAGGCGGCATAGAGCGCACTGCCACCCATGAAGATGAAGAACACCCACCCGTTGTAGAGCAACAGCACCAGTCCGAACACCACGATGTTGAAAGCCGAGAACACCACGCTCAAGCTGCTGCCGGTCAGGAAGTCCTGTATGCGCGTATGGTCATTGATGCGCTGCAGGATGTCTCCCGTCATCTTCGTGTCGAAGTAACCCATGGGCAGGCGCATCAGCTTGCTCAGAAAATCCGATATCAGGGAAATGTTGATGCGCGTGCCCAGATGCAACAAAATCCACCCGCGGATAAACTCCACCGCCGCACTGCTGAAGGTCAGCATCAACTGGGCTATCAGGGCCAGGTAAATAAAACCCATGTTCTGGTTGTTGATGCCGAAGTCCACCACGCTCTGCGTCAGGAAAGGCAAGAGCAACTGGATCAGGCTGCCCAGCAACAGGCCCAAGAACAGCTGTCCCACCAATTGCTTGTAAGGCCGCAAATAGGTGAAGAGGAAAGGGAAGCCCTTGAAGGCCGGTTTCTCCTCCTCGTCATCTGCGGCATAAAACTCCGGCATTGGCTCCAGCAACAGGGCCACGCCCCGGTCTTCCCCCTCCTTGCGACTGCTCAGCCAGCAACGGCAAAATTCCTCTTTCGTATATTTCAGTTTCCCCGCCCCCGGGTCGGCCACCCACACCCGCCGTTGGTCCAGCCTGTACACCACCACAAAGTGCTGCTGGTTCCAGTGGACAATGCAGGGCAAGGGGGCTTCCGTCAGCAGGTCATACCCTATCTGCACACACATGCTCCGCAACCCTATCTTCTCCGCCGCCTCGCTGATGCCCAGCAGGGAGACACCCTCACGGGTGATGAAACTCTTTTCCCGCAGGCGTTCCAGGGAATAACGCTTGCCGTGGTAGGCAGCCACCATACGCAGACAGGTGGGACCGCAATCCATGGCATCGTGTTGGGGGTAATAAGGGAAACGTTTCATAAAATGCCTAAAATCTTAACACGAAGAATCACCTTTCCAATGGATTATAAAGCATTGATATAGACTTTCCCGTCCGATTCGTCACCTTTGCTCCCATAGACACGGCAATAAACGACACCGGATCGGCATACATCCTCGCCACTACAGTTGCCAACTTCTGGCGAGAAATGTCGGTATAATCCCATTTATATTTTTTGATAAGACTTCCTGAACCTGCTTCCTTCTTTATGCCTATACAATTCCAAGTAAAATCCACATCCTTATCTTCCAAAGCAAGAATCAACCCAGGTAGTCCCCCAAATTTATACGGACCATAGGGCACTGGAATATCCATCGTAAACCAAGCTGTATACGTCCTGCCCCGAAAGGCTGCTACGGCTTTCCGACAACGA
Organism: uncultured Bacteroides sp.; assembly: GCA_949292025.1. Taxonomy (GTDB): domain Bacteria; phylum Bacteroidota; class Bacteroidia; order Bacteroidales; family Bacteroidaceae; genus Bacteroides. The sequence continues at coordinate 8,259 of CASEYC010000090.1, forward strand.
TACCCCAAAATGTCCTTTTCGTCTGTCAGTATCTCCCAAGTCATCTGCTCCATGGGCTCCACATACCTGTATATCGGACCGTCCAAGATGGTTCGATAGACCACCTCCGCCTGTTGCTGCTTCGGATAACGGTAAATCTCCACCGGCAATACTGCTTGTTGCAACTGGGGAGCAGCATCTGCGCCTTTGGCACTCAGAGCCGTACGGGTGGAATCTTGCTGATAAAGCAAGTAGCTGTAGCTCTTGACCACCTCTTTCCCTACTTCCAACACTTGGATGTCCTTATACACATAGTCCCTCTTCTGAGGCTCCGGCACCATCGTCAATGCGTACGTCACCTTCAAGTCGCAATTCCCCACAACCTCATACTGTTCCAACGACATCCCTGACGGGGCAAACTGCACTTGTGCGTGTAGCAAAGCGCAACCCATAAGCAAACCGGCAATCAACATTATACATTTTCTTTTCATAACCTTAATTCTATAAAGTTAATATCTATCCTCACAAGACATTAAACCGCACCGACAACAATACTGACATCGGACGTATATGATATTCGGAATAATAGCGGTTCATGTCCCCCATGGACGTGTACGTATAATTCCGCACATCAAAGAGGTTGTCCCACTTCAGGGAAAACTGGGTTTCCCCGCATTGATACTTCAACTCGGCATCGGCCAACTCGAAAGATTTATTTCCCCAAATCTGATTGTTATAGTAGTGCTCAATGCCGGCAGACAAGAACAGCCCTTTCAGGATACGCAACTCCAAGGAAGCCTTGTTCACCCAAGTCCGGCTGATGGGAAAAGCACCTCCATCATTCCACGTCCTGCCCCATTGCCAAATGCCTTCATAGTCAACGGACAAGACATCAAACGGAGACATGCTCACCTTGGCCCGAACCGTTGCACTTTGCGAACGGTATTTCAACGCTTCATCCTGCCTCAACTGCGGGGTAGTCCCTTGGCTCCAACTGCCTTCCACCTCCATGCCCAGCTTTTTCCAAAAGAAACTCTTGCTGAGCCGCCCCCTTACGTTGAGCCATTCGCCACGCTCATCAGTATCTCGGGTAATGACACGGGCCAAAATGCCATCCAGACGGTATCCATACAGCACAGAGGGACAGGAAACCGTATAGGAAGCATCCAACCCGGCAAAGAACAGATTCAGCACATCCTTATAATCCACCGAAAGAGTGCCAACGTGATGCAACGTCCGCTCCAAGCTCGGCACATAACCCGTCAAGGTGCGATAATCCGTCAGGATATACCCGGCATACAATTGCCCCATCGAGGGAGCCGTATAATAAGAATTGTAATCCCCTGTAATATCCCACCGGGAATGGGGCGAATAAATGATTCGGGCAGAAGGCGTAACCAGAACCTTGCGTACGGTCCGATTATCTTCCTGTCTGCCCTGGTTCAACCGTTCATAATTGTAAGTGACCGGCACATAAACCATGACATCAAAACGATTCTTCCGGAAATCCATGGTCAGCCCCGCTCCCACACTCAGCCGCAACAACCACGCCTTATTATTCCACCGGCCATCCGCAGGCACATCCGAACCACCTCCCGGCATCCAAGGGAGCAACTCACTATCCAGCTCCCCGTAATCCACATTCAGCACGCCGGTGGGATGGAAAGCAATGCCTTTCCACATGAGGGCAGAAAGCAGGGAGAAGTGGTTCTTTGTACGCAACCGGCTATGCTCCACCTGCTGGTCGGCCCCTTCCGCACCTTCTGGAAACAAATCCGTAAACAAATTCGGCCGAATACACAAATGCTGGGGTTTGGTCTCCATATCCACATTCGAAGTCACTTCTACCCCTTTGTAATCGCCGGACTTCCGGATATAATGCAACCGATTGGACACCCGAAACGTATGCGTCTGCTGAAACTGCCTGATGTCCTGCCCGCCGCTCAGGTTTCCCCAGCCACGCTGCCAGACACCGGAAAAGATCAATTCCTCGTTCATATACTTGCGTTCTCCGTTTTGTTTATAGGACAGGTTCCCCTCCAGCCAATCTTCCGTCACGGCAGAGGCCATCTGTTCGTCCACCACGGTACGCGTGCCGTCCGGCAACAGGTACATCGTCTGTTCATAGCTGTCCCGGTGCTCATGGTCGTTCAGGTAGACCAGATTCACGTTGACCTCGCCTCCCGACCGGCTTTTCCACACATTGTTCACACTGGCCGCATGTGAATTATTGAAGTAATACCGGGATTGCTCTATCCCCGGAGGGGCAGGCATCTGCATCTGCACGAACTGGCTGCTCAACGCCTCCGCACCACGTGTCAACGTCCTGAGTTCGCGCCCAAGATCCACACCTGTATTATTGGCCTTGTACGTCAGCAAGTGCTGCCTCTGCTTGCCGAAATAGGTGCCCAGCAATTCGTCTTCCCACAACACGCCGTCGCCTCCTCCCAGACCCAGCTGGGCCACCAAAGCAAAGACCCCCTTGGCATCCTCCTTCAGCTTCAGGTTGATGGCTGCATTTTCCGGGAATTGTATGTTCTTGAGAGCTTTGACCTCCTGATGGTTCTCCAACACCTGAACCGTGGAGATAGCCTTCGGGGAAAGGTTGTTGGTGGCAATGCCATAGCGGCCTTTCAGCAAGTCCATCCCTTCGATGTACAAATGGCTGATGGGCTTGCCTTGGTATTCCACCGCCCCCGACTGCCTCACCGTAATGCCCGGCATTTTCTTCAGGACATCCGCGATGGTCACATCCGTTTCATCCGCAAATGCTCCCACACTGTAATTCACCGTGTCTCCGTATTGCCAGATTTTGTCCGCCTTCACACTGACTTCCCGCAAGTTGATGACCTCCTCCTTGACCACTTGATCAAGGGTCGTATGCTTGTTCTCCACCTGCCTCTCCACCGTCTTGATGTTGAACCCGGAAAAACGGATTTTTACCGTCAAGGCATCCGACACGAACGTCAAGGCATAGCGTCCCTCCCCGTCCGTCAGTGCGTAGGTCAGGATTTGCTCCGCCTCCCCGTCCGTCAGCACCACTACACTCACATCCGGTACCCCTTTGCCCGCCGCATTGCGTACCTGCCCGCTAAAAGTGGTCTGGCTCCAGCAACAACAAGCGGACAAGAGCAAGAGCAGCACACACAAGCCATATTGTTTCCAAACATTCATCGTTTACTCCTAAAGCATAAATCATTCTTTCGCATCGCGGACTCTATTCCGGAAGTCGGCGGACAAAAATCATGCAGCACGCAATCCTTGCACGGTTTCTGTCGACTGCGTGTCCGCAACCAAGAATGCCCGGATTCAAGCTCTTTCCAGATCACCTCAGCAAGCGTATGTTCTGAAATATTTCCCAGTGCCGGTTTGGTCACATCCGCATAAATCTGTCCGTCAGCCATAATGGTCAGCTTTCCGAAATAATGGCTGTTCAATGTCGCATTCCGATAGAAGTCTCTAAATGTATGCGTACGCAAAAATACATCATTTTCGTCAATGAACACATTATTTTTGAAGAAATCGTAATTTTTTGAATCATAATAAGGAGTTATACTCCATGAATGCAAGCCAAATTTATTGGCAAGTTCATCGGCCCGCCTGCAATCCTCCTCATTATGTACCCAAAAATCATAATGAATATTCTCCGCATTGACATCATACGCGGCATTTTCTTCGTCCCAGCCATGCATATCGATCAAAATAGTCCATCGCCTATCCCGAAAGAGTTCATCGGGCAAATGCCTCCGCTGCGAAATATGGACGATATGGTTTACCACCACTCCAAGGTCACATAAGCCATCCGACAAATATTTCCAATCCGCATTCATGCCGATGTCTCCGCCCAAAATGTTAATTTGCCGCAGACAAGGATGCGATGCTTCATGCAGTCTTTGCAAGACCACATTCACATCCAATCGCCCCGTGAAACCATTGGACAAACAATGCACATGCTGTTTATAATAAGCAGAACAACAAGCACAGGAGTTAGTACAGGAATGATTGACATAAACGGTCAGCTCGTGCAAATATTGCACAAGATGGCTTCCACTTAAATAATCCAGCTTATCTGCATAGCGTTTGAAATCACCCTGCAAATTTTTAATGGGATATGTCCCTGCAAAAAATCCATCAGCCGAAGACTCAATCACATCTCCCATATGCTTCTCTTTCAACTCAGTGACGAAAGGAGAATACACTTCCAACTGTCTCTCATCCATACGGGCTGCATATTGAGGGGAAGAAAGCAAAAAATCCAATATCCTGACATCATCGCCCTGAATCCGAGATCCATCCACCGTATTGTATAAAAGATACTCCGCAGACCTCCTGCTGCAAACGATATACACATAAGGAGCAATAACCAACCACAAGCACCGATCCATACCATTCACTTAATTAAGACGTTCTTCATTATTTTCTCATACATACCCGGTGTGGTTTCCCAAAAGTCCACCATTTCTTCCAACTGCGCCTGAAACGCCTCTCTATCAACAAATCCCAAACAGAATGGACGAGTGGATAAGTTCTGCAAACTGAAAAGGCACTGCCTGCAAACCCGCTTATTATAACAATGCTTACACTGCGTCTTCATTATACCGAACCATTGGTTATACTGCTTACAGATACTTTCAATATCCAATTCCACCTGTTCATCGGTTACCACGCCCAATCCATATCGTTGTCCGACTCGCTCGCAAGGCAACAGTTTTCCATTCACTGTCAAGAATATTTTCTTTGAAAACGGTATACAAGTTCCCGTAGGTAGCCTCTTAATCCAACGAGATTTACAGAAGAAATCATTGTACGTTTGAAAACTTGTCGCATGATATTGCTGGATAAACAAGGACAAATTATACACCAAAGGAGAAACCAATCCTAATTTCCCCCGAAGACGTTTTTCCTTGCCCGATTTCTCCATATCAGTTTCAAGGTCAGCATACATCTGTCCAAACTCCTTCAGCTTATCCGCTTTGATTCCAGAGGTGTTCAAGGGGCCAATTCTCGGCACTTTGGCGAATTCTTTCTGGAAAAACGGCAACATCTTTCGAATGTTATTGCGATTATGGTATACTGCGTTGAAGTTTATATTATGGGCATAAAAATCAAGATACTTGTCCCGTATCCACTGCATCGCAGCATAGACCACCTCATAGGAATCATGCCCTTCCGAAGTCACCCGGTAACTATTGCCCTGCTTATCCCCATCCAGACTGACCAAAATATGAAAATCATGCTGCTGCAAGTAATCAATATGCTGCCTTAAAAGCAAAGCATTTGTCGTCATAGAGTACAACAGAGGACGTCCCAACGACAATCCCTCCAAATAGCTGACCGTCTGTTTAATCAACTTCATGTTCAGCAAAGGTTCGCCCCCATAAAAACTGACATACAACGGCTCCCCCTCCGACATTTTCCGTCCGGAATTCCAATACTGTTTCAAGAAGTCAAACAAAGCTTTTACCTTGTTGAAAGACAAGAATTTGCCTGTCCGCACATCGTAATTGTCATACAATTCTCCATAGCCGCAATACCTGCATCGAAGGTTGCACGCATCAGTCACCTCCAATGTAATCTGTCGGGTATTCGCTAATGCATTTTCCACCATTGCCGGTGTCAGTTCTTCTTCGTAACTTTCCTCGACTCCATCCTCAGCCGCAGCCTCCAACCATCGGTAATAAGCGGCATAACGTGCATAATCAGCTTCAGAAAGCCCGCCTTTCAGCACCATCTCACGCCGAACACTTGCTTCATCACAGCCCTGCTCCAGCAACTGATGCATACGATAAAGTTCCGTACGCACAGGCATCATCAGCCCTCGGCCGCGCATAAAACAATAGGCATTGCCACGCGAAGATTGCACAAAAAATATATGCTGATTTTTCATTCCTTCTCCAACGGATTATAAGGTTGAGGCGGCCATTCGCCGCTTTTGGCCGGACGATATTTTCCATCGCTCCCCTGAATATATACCTCTTTTCCCATAGTGCCCTGGAATCCCACTAAGTCCCGATACATCTGTTCCACAATTTTCCGCAACCGTTTCCGGTCAATCTCCACGATTCTGTTTTTATTGGGATTGCTTTTCTGATAAATGATGTCCTGACGGTTTCCTTTCTTCAAGCTGATGCACTCCCAGACATAGTCCTGGCTGTCGTCCGCCAAGGCCAATATCAAACCGGGCAATCCCACAAACTTGTAAGGCCCATCCGGGAAAGGAATGTCCATGGTGAAATAGGCCGTATAGCGGCGGCCCCTATAATATCCGGTTGCTTCGTGACAGAGGTAACCGGCAATTTCTTTCTGCTGCGAGGTCAGTTCCCAAGCTATCGGCAAAGCCGGTTCTTCATAGACATAAACCGGCATTCCTATACACGCACGATAAAAAACCTGAAACCGGCGGTTGGCCTTATCATAAAAAACCTCTTCCGGGAAAGCAGTACCTTTAACACCGGGGGAATTTCTCACCCCTCTGTCCGCAAGCGCCCTACCCACAGAATCTGCATAATGTATCTTATAACTATAATTCCGGGACACCCGCTTGCCTATCTCCAATACAATTCTATCTTCCGCCCGTTCTTCGCGATTTAAGGTATCCGTCACCATCTTCAGCTGATAGGTAACTCTCAACAGGCAAGTATCCAGCGGCACCAACTTGTCAAATATGACCCCAGCTGGTTGCTGCGCGTGTGCGTACAAGGTCACCAACAAGAATAGAACAACGAAAAATCTCTTCATGGCCTAAAAAATTATACAATTAACCAAACATGCCAAACGGGAAAGAATAATTCCAGCCTTTCCTAAAACAGCTTGCTCATCCTTTCCCTGTTTGACATAATGCTTCTACCTTCCAAAAAATTTAGATTGCCGACTCAGGCCACTACCTCTAAAGGCGGCAGGAAAATCTTATCATTATCTGTTTTAGAAGAAGCTCCGGTCTCAGCATTAGCTACACCATTATCTACGGTACTAGAACCACCTTTATCCGCATATTGGCAACCACAGCCACATGTGGCACTGCAACTACCACCAACAATCTGCCGCATATCTTTCTTCGAAAGAGTTGCAGCCTCAAAATCTGTCAGCTTAATTTTTTGATTCATAAATTCTAAGTAGATGTTGAAAATTAGTTTATATCATTATGAGTTTGTACCTTTGCCCATTATTATAGAGTTGTACTATTATGGCAAAGATCAAAACCATATCATTGACAGACGAATCCCGTCTGCAATTAGAGGATGGCTTTCG
>CASEYC010000091.1 GCA_949292025.1 uncultured Bacteroides sp.
CCAAATTTTCTAACTGATATCTGATACAACTGATACACTGATACGCCCAATCCTGCAAATCCGCCTTGTAACCCGTTGACCCCCAGTCCTGAATCATTTTTTCTGAAATCCATACAAAAAATCTTCTCCCGACGCCCTCCGGAATTTGGCCATGCCAAACATAATGCCTACCTTTGCTTCGTCAAGGCCAAGACACTGCGAGCATTAACCATTAACCATTAACCACTAAAACCCATTGACTATGAGCTTCTGCAAGAAAACCTGCAACGAGAAATCCGGCGTCTACTATCCCAGCGCCGTCACCGTGAAGAAAGACGGCCTGCGTGTAACCGGCAAAAAAAGAGCGTATTCATGTATCCTCTTCCCGTCCCGCCGTTATTTTCTGTAAAAAAACCTCTTCCTGCCGACGCTCGTTGGGGATAAATCCCTATCTTTGTGGCGTTTTTTTAGAAAGCATAGAAATCAAACCAGAAGATAGACAATCAGAAAATGGCACAAGAAGACGTTTTTAAGAAAATCGTCTCGCACTGCAAGGAATACGGCTTCGTCTTCCCCAGCAGCGAGATTTACGACGGATTGGGCGCTGTGTATGACTACGGTCAGAACGGCGTGGAACTGAAGAACAACATCAAGCAATACTGGTGGCAAAGCATGGTGCTGCTGCACGAGAACATCGTGGGCATCGACTCCGCCATCTTCATGCACCCCACCATCTGGAAGGCCAGCGGACACGTGGACGCCTTCAACGACCCCCTCATCGACAACCGCGACTCGAAGAAGCGCTACCGCGCGGACGTGCTCATCGAGGACCAGATAGCCAAGTATGACGAGAAAATCGCCAAGGAAGTGGCCAAGGCTGCCAAGAAATATGGCGACGCCTTCAACGAAGAGGAGTTCCGCACGACCAACGCCCGCGTCCTGGAGCACCAGCAGAAGCGCGACGCCCTGCACGAGCGCTACACCCAGGCGATGAACGCCGGTCCAGACCTGCAGGAGCTGCGCCAGATCATCCTGGACGAGGAAATCGTCTGCCCCATCAGCGGCACCCGCAACTGGACGGAGGTGCGCCAGTTCAACCTGATGTTCTCCACCGAGATGGGCAGCACCGCCGACGGCGCGATGAAGGTCTACCTCCGCCCCGAGACGGCGCAGGGCATCTTCGTCAACTACCTGAACGTGCAGAAGACGGGCCGCATGAAAATCCCCTTCGGCATCGCGCAGATAGGCAAGGCCTTCCGCAACGAGATCGTGGCACGCCAGTTCATCTTCCGCATGCGCGAGTTCGAGCAGATGGAGATGCAGTTCTTCGTGAAGCCCGGCACCGAGCTGGAGTGGTTCAAGCAGTGGAAGGAGACGCGCCTCCGCTGGCACAAGGCCCTGGGCTTCGGCGACGACCACTACCGCTACCACGACCACGAGAAGCTGGCCCACTATGCCAACGCCGCCACGGACATCGAGTTCCTGATGCCCTTCGGCTTCAAGGAGGTGGAGGGCATCCACAGCCGCACGAACTTCGACCTCTCGCAACACGAGAAGTTCTCCGGCAAGAACATCAAGTACTTCGACCCCGAGACGAACGAGAGCTACACGCCCTACGTCATCGAGACGTCCATCGGCGTGGACCGCATGTTCCTCAGCATCATGTGCGGCTCCTACTGCGAGGAGAAGCTGGAGAACGGCGAGACGCGCGTCGTCCTGAAGCTGCCCGCCGCCCTGGCTCCCGTCAAGCTGGCCGTGCTGCCGCTGGTCAAGAAAGACGGCCTGCCCGAGAAGGCGCGCGAAATCATCGACGAGCTGAAGTTCCACTTCAACTGCCAGTATGACGAGAAGGACAGCATCGGCAAGCGCTACCGCCGCCAGGACGCCATCGGCACGCCCTATTGCGTCACCGTGGACCACGACACGCTCAATGACAACTGCGTCACCCTGCGCAACCGCGACACCATGCAGCAGGAGCGCGTGCCCATCAGCGAGCTGGACCACATCATCGCGGACCGCGTCAGCATCACGTCGCTGCTGAAGACGTTGTAAATGAAGAATCAAGAATGTAGAATGAAGAGATTGAGCATGAAGAAATCATTCTTTATCCCCTTCCTCCTGGTGGCGTTGGCTTTCGCCTTCGCCGCCTGCGAGGAGACCACCGAGCCGGGCGCCTACGACAACTGGCGCGAGCGCAACGATGCCTTCATCGACTCCATCCGCACGGAGACGGGCGAGAACTACCTGGTGTGGCGCAATCCTGCCACCCGCGTCACGACCGACCTGGGACAGACGCCGATGGAGCTGGGCAAGCTCTACGCCATCGAGGTGCAGGACGGCGGAACCAGTGCGGGTTTGGAATATACCTATGCCAAGAAGCTGGTGGACAATCCCGACGGCACGCGCCTGCTGGCCACGGACTACGTGGAGATGTTCTACCGGGGTACTTATATCAACGGCGTGGAGTTTGACGGCAATTTCGACGGCTACGGCGCGCTCGACCGGCAGCTTCCCCTCGACCCGGCGCAGATGAAGAATCCCACGGATTTCGACGAGCCTGCCACGATGAGCGTCAGCGGCATGATTGGCGGCGTCGAGTGGGTGTTGCTGCACGCACGCACGGGCGAACGCTGGGTCATCTACGTGCCCTACAGCGTGGGTTATGGCGAGAGCGACTATTCGTCTATGTATTCTTCGTCCATCATCCCCGGCTGCTCTGCCCTGACGTTCGATTTCGTCATCGGGGACATTGTGGAGGATTGAATACTGTTTTTTCAGGCGTGATAGCGCACCAGCCCTTCCATAGGGCTTTGCACCACCTGGCCGATGCGGATGCCCAACGAGGCGCCCGCCTCGGCCAGTATCTTTTTGTAGTGGTAGGCGATGGAGCCGCAGAAGTGTGCGTCGTGCGCCTGCCAGTCATATTGCATCACGTTGCGCCGCAGGAAGTCGCGGAAGGCGTCCAGCACCAGGCGGTGTATGCCTTCGTCCTCCAGATGCTCCGCCAGGAAGGGGGAGAGGGAGGCGAGGAAGCGGTTGGGCAGGGGGCGTCGGTAGACGCGCTCGATGATGTCCGCCGGGGTGAGGGCGTATCGCTCGAGGAACTCCTCTTTCAGTCCCGGCGCCAGTTGGTTCTTCAGCAGGCTGCCCACCAAGAGCTTGCCCAATGCCGCGCCGCTGCCTTCGTCGCCGAGGATGAAGCCCAGGGGAGACACGTTCGCCACGATGTTTTCCCCGTCATAGCTGCACGAGTTGCTGCCCGTGCCCAGGATGCAGGCGATGCCCGCCTGGTGGCCGCAGAGCGCGCGCGCCGCGCCCAGCATGTCCGAAGCCGCCTCCACATCCTCCGTTTCCGTGAATGCTTGTTTCAAGGCGCGCCTCACCCGTTCCGTCTGCGTGGGTATGCACCCCGCTCCATAGAAGCGGATGGTCTCCGGGCGTATGTCCTCCAGTTGCCGCGCCGCGTCTTCCGCCGCGTTGCGCAGTTCCTCGTCCGTCAGGAACACCGGGTTGATGCCCTCCGTCTTCGTCCGCCGGAGGATTTTCCCGTCTTCTGCCAGGCACCAGTCTGTCTTGGTGGAGCCGCTGTCTGCTATCAGTGTTTTCATAAATGATAATGTATCGGCGGTTTTTGGCGGGGATGTCGCGGATTTCACGGATAATGTTTTGTCGGTAAACGCTGGATTCCATTGGTCATATAAATAATAAATCCGTGAAATCCGCGTAATCCGCGCCTAAACTAAATTTCTATTTCCCTCCCCCTTCAGTGCATTCGTCCACCAGATACGCAATCGACACATAGGGGATGCCGCTGTTGGTCGTCAGTCCGATTTCGCACGTGCGGCTGTTGCTGTAGCCCATTTGGATGTGGGCGGCCTCTATCTGCGGGCGCAGCTTGCGCAGGGCGTAGGCGTTCAGTTCGGGATGCGTGAAGCCGCGGTCGCCGGCGAAGGCGCAGCAGCCTATCTCCTCGGGCACCAAGACTTGTCCCGTGGTGCAGAGGCGGGCGAGTTTCACCAGCGTGTCGGCCAGGCCCATCTCGCGCGTGGAGCAGGTGATATGCACGGCCACGGGGCGGTCGGTAGGCTTGAACGTCAGGTGCGGGCGCAGGAAAGTGTAGATGAACTCCGCCGGTTCGTAGAGCTTCATCCGGTGGATGGTCTGGCGCATCCGGTGCAGGCAGGGACTTTGGTCGCAGAGGACGGGGTAGCGGCCTTCCTCGCTCGCCCGCCACAGGGCGTCTTCCAGTTCCTTGCTCTTGCGGTCGGCTATGTCGGGCATGCCTTTGCTCTCCCAGATGGTGCCGCAGCAGAGGTTGCTCATGTTTTCGGGGAAGATGACTTCATAGCCCGCCTTGCGCAGGAGGCTCATCATCTTGTTCACCAGCGGCTGCTCCACGGGCGACTTGCGGGCAAGGCCCATCGTCTGGTTGATGCAGCTGGGGAAGTAAACCACCTTTTTATCGGATGCTTCATGCTGCATTCTTTGTTCTTCATGCTTCATTCTGAACGCCTTCGGCATCGCGGGCGTCCATTGCGGTATGCCCAGCAGGTGGTGCAGGCCGCGGGTCAGCTTGCTCATCGCCGGTGTGCCGAGGATGGCGTGCGCCGTGTCCGCCAAGGTGAGCACGGGGCGCAGGGCGCTTTCGATGCCAGCGAGGTGTCGGGCGGCAAAGTCTCCCGTCTTATACCCCATGCTGTCGGGCGGCAAGAGCTGCTGGCGGACGTGGTGCGTCAGGTCGCCCGTGTTGATGCCCATCGGGCAGGACATGGAGCATAGGCCGTCGCCTGCACACGTCTGGTTGCCGGGATAGTAGTATTGCTTGACGAGCAAGGCCAGGCGTTCGGGATTCTCGCCGCTTTGGCGCAGGCGGGCTATCTCGCGCTGGATGACGATGCGCTGGCGCGAGGACAGCGTGAAGCCGCACGACACGCAGTTGACCTCGCAGAAGCCGCATTCGATGCACTTGTCCACTTTTTCCCACACGGGCGGCAGCGGCTTGAAGTGCTTCAGGTGGCACTGCGGGTCGTCGTTGAAGATGACGCCGGGATTGAGCAGGCCGTCCGGATCGAAGATGCGCTTCACTTCCTTCATGCACTCATACGCCTTGTCGCCCCATTCGTAGCGGACATACGGCGCCATGTTGCGGCCTGTGCCGTGTTCGGCTTTCAGCGAGCCGTCGTATTTGTCCACCACCAGCGTCTTGACGTCCTCCATCAGGTCGGCGTAGCGTTTCACCTCGGCTTCGCTGGAGAAGCTCTGGTTGAGGATGAAGTGGTAGTTGCCTTCCAAGGCGTGGCCGTAGATGCAGGCGTCGTCATAGCCGTGGCGGGCGATGAGTTGTTGCAGGTCGGCGGTGGCTTCGGGCAGGTCGTCGATGTGGAAGGCCACGTCTTCGATGAGGCAGGTGGTGCCGGGGCGTCGCGTGCCGCCCACCGAGGGGAAGATGCCCGAACGGATGGCCCAGTATTGGCCATATTCCGCCGGGTCGTCTGTGAAGCGCACGGGGACGTAGGTGGAGAAAGCGGAAAGTGCCTCTGTGATGCGGGCAATGTGTTGCGAAAGCTCTTCCTTTGTCCTGCCTTTGGTTTCGGTCAGGACGGCGGTCAGGCCGGAAGCGTCAGGCACCTCGCTCTTGTATCTCAGGTAATGGGCATCGTCCACGGACGACAGGCTCTTGTAGTCCAGCAGTTCGGCGCTCTTCACCAGCCACTCGCCGCGGTCGTTCACCAGCTTCTTCAGGGCCACCACGGCGCGGCACGCTTCCTTGATGGTGGTGAAGTAGAGCATCGCGCTGGCTTTGAAGGGATAGTCGTATTCGGTCTTCATCGTCACCTGCGAGAGGAAGGCGAGGGTGCCTTCGCTGCCCACCATCAGGTGCGCGATGATGTCGAACGGGTCTTCGAAGCGCACGAACGGCAGCAGGTTGAGTCCTGTGACGTTCTTGATGGCGTATTTGTAGCGGATGCGTCCGGCCAGTTCTTCGTCGGCGCGGATGGCGTCGCGCAGGGCGCAGAGGCGTTGCAGGAAGTCGCGGTGGGTCACTTCGAACGACGCGCGGCTGACGGGGTCGCCCGTGTCCAGCACGGTGCCGTCCGCCAGGACGATGCGGGCGGAGAGCATCATCTTGTCGCTGTTGGCGTGCGTGCCGCAGTTCATGCCCGAGGCGTTGTTCATCACGATGCCGCCCACCATTGCGCTCTTCACCGACGCCGGGTCGGGAGCGAACTTGCGTCCGTAGGGAGCCAGCAGCTCATTGACGCGCTGTCCGATGAGGCCGGGCTGCAGGGTGATTTGTTCGTGGTCGGGGCTGATGGTGTATTGCTCCCAATGCTTGCCCGCCACGATGAGGATGGAGTCGCTGATGGCTTGTCCGGACAGGCTGGTGCCCGCCGCGCGGAAGGTGACGGGCAGCTTGTGGCGCGTGGCCAGGCGGAGCAGTTGGGACACTTCGTCCTCGTCCTTCGAGCGGATGACGATGTGCGGGATGAGGCGGTAGAATCCGGCGTCCGTGCCCCAGGCCAGGCGGCGCAGTTCGTCGGTATAGATGCGTTCCTGCGGGAAGAACGTCTGGACGTCGTGCAGGAATTTGATGTACGTGTCTTGCTTTGTCGTTGTCATAAAACTACGTGATGAATTAGCGGGCGTAAAAGTACGCAATTTCGTCCGCGTGGTCAAGAGGGGAGGGCATCTAATTTTCAGGTAACGAAAAACAGGCACCCAGATTTTCATCTAAGTGCCTGTTTTTCAGAAGAGCGGCAAGCGAGGTTCGAACTCGTGACCCTCAGCTTGGGAAGCTGATGCTCTACCAACTGAGCTATTGCCGCACTATGAAAGCATATCAATGATTGAATGCGCTGCAAAGATACGCAAAATCTTTTGAAATAAGCAAATCTCTGTCCTTTTTTTAGTGGGCGATTTGTAAATGCTTGATATTCTTCGCAATATGTCTGCTTGTCTGCGGGTATGTTGCCGCCTGTGCCCGCAGCCTCTTGCGCCTTCGGGCGGCGGCTCTTGCGCCCGTGCTCGGCGGCTCTTGCGCCCTCAGGCGGGGAATATGTCCGGATGGCCAGGCTGTGGAAGTCATCTTTTTTTGATGAGCAGGCAGAGTCCGGCCACCGTCAGCAGGGCGTTGATGAGCAGCAGCTCGAAGCTGATCTGGTAGCCGCCGAACCAAGCTTCGCTATGGCTTTTCAGCACGTAGCAGAGCAGGGGGGAGGCTACCGCCACGAGCGGCACCCAGCGGTCGCGCACGGGGCACCGGCAGGCCAGGCCGAAGATGAACATGCCCAGGATGGGACCGTAGGTGTACGACGCCAGACTGTAGACGGCGTTGATGGCGCTGTCGTCGTTCAGCTCGTAGAAGACCACGATGACGATGACCATCAGCAGAGACATCACCACGTGCACCAGCTTGCGCGTCAGCGTCAGGTCGCGTTCGCCCTGTTTCTGGTCGGCCTGCAGGATGTCCACGGTGAACGAGGTGGTCAGTGCCGTCAGTGCCGAGCCGGCTGCGGAGTAGGCTGCGGCAATTAGCCCGATGATGAACACGATGCCGATGAACAGCGGGAACTCCTTGCTCCATGCCACTCGCCCGAAGAGGGCGTCGCCCGTGGCCCCTTCCGGCAGGCGGGCGTCGGCGTACATGTAGAGCAGGGTGCCCAGCACGAGGAAGAGTCCGATGACGAAGATTTGTACGAAGGCGCTCACCACCATGTTCTTCTGCGACTCGCGGAAGTTGCGGCAGCTCAGCGTGCGTTGCATCAGGTCCTGGTCCAGGCCCGTAGTGGCAATCACCATGAAGATACCCGCGATGAACTGCTTCCAGAAGTAGCGGCCGTCGTTGGGGTCGTCCAGGAAGAACACGCGGCTGGTGGGGTGGGCGGCCACGGCACCGGGCAATTCCGTCAAGCCCAGTCCCAGGTTATGGGCGATGTAGCCGATGCAGCACACCACGGACAGCACCAGGCACAGCGTCTTCAGCGCATCCGTCCAGATGAGCGACTTCACGCCTCCCCGGAAGGAATAGAGCCAGATGAGCGCCACGGTCAGCACCACGTTCACCGTGAAGGGCACGCCCAGCGGGCCGAACACCAGCGTCTGCAGCACCACGCACACCACGAAGAAGCGCACCGATGCCCCCAGCATTTTCGACACGAAGAAGAACCACGCCCCCGTGCGGTAGGCAGACAGCCCGAAGCGGTGCTCCAGGTAGCCGTAGATGCTCACGAGGTTCATCCGGTAGAAGGTGGGAATCAGCACCCATGCCACCAGCGCCGATCCTACGAAGAATCCCAGTACCATCTGCAGGTAGGCGTAGCCTCCCGCCTGCACCGCTCCCGGCACGGAGATGAACGTCACGCCCGAGATGCTGGCACCTATCATGGCTACCGTCACCATCAGCCACGATGACTTGCGCCCGCCGGTGAAGAAGCTCCGGTTGTCGGCCCTGCGGCCCGTTATCCACGAAAGAAGCAGAAGTAGGGCAAAGTAGCCCGCGATGGTGAGGAGTATAATCCAAGCAGTCATCAGGAGTGGGATTTATTCATTATACAATAGGTAAGGTTTCCGTTGCGCCTTGAACCGCGCCACATCGTCCTGCCACGTGGCTTCAATCTCGTCTGCGCCCTTGCCTTCTTCTATCATCCGGCGCACGTAGGATACACCCATCAGCTTCTCGAAGAAGGAGGTGAAGAACTTGTCGCCCATCCCGAGGTTGCGGTAGGCGTCGATGAGGTAGCTGAGGTCGATGCCTTTCGTGCGCAGTTCGGCTTCGTCCAGGGTGCTGAGGTTGACGCCGTGGCAGAGCTTGTCGCGTTGCGGGGGATTCTTGGCGCCGGGCCGGCTGCGCGGGGTGAAGGTGTAGTCATAGCCCGTCATTCGCGGATGGCCGTACACCTGGAAGGGGAGATCCGTGCCGCGCCCCAGGCTGACGGGGGTTGCCTCGAAGTAGCAGAGCGAGGCGTAGAGGTAGACGGACTTCATGTCGGGCAGGTTGGGCGACGGGGGGATGGGCAGGCGGTATTCCGTCTGGTGCGTGTAGTTCAGGCAAGGGATGACGGTGACGTCGCACGTCCGTCCGCCGGGCAGCCAGCCTTCGCCGTTCACCATCAGGGCCAGTTCGCCCAGTGTCATCCCGTGCACGGTGGGGATGGGCAGCCAGCCCACGGCCGACTTGTGCTTCATGTCCAGGATGGGGCCGTCCACGTAGTGCCCGTTGGGGTTGGGGCGGTCAAGGATGAGCATCTGCTTGCCGTGTTCGGCGCAGACGTCCATCAGGCGGCACATCGAGGCGTAATAAGTATAGTAGCGCAGGCCCACGTCCTGGATGTCCACGATGAGCAGGTCGAACTTTTGCATCGAGGCGACCGAGGGTTTGCCCAGCTTTCCATCGTAGAGGGAGAGGATGGGCACGCCCGTCTGCGGGTCCACCGAGCTGTTGACGTGTTCGCCCGCGTCGGCCTGCCCGCGGAAGCCGTGTTCGGGCGAGAAGATGGCGGTCACGTTGAAATGGTTCTCCAACAGCACGTCCAGCAGGTGCTTGTCGCCTATCATGCCCGTGTGGTTGCTGAAGATGGCGATGCGCTTGTCCTGCAGCAGGGGGAAGTATTGGTCGGTGCGCTCGTCGCCGGGGATGACGCGCGCCTGTGCCGTGCCCAACAGGGTGGAGCACAGCAGCAGGGAGAGGAGGAAAAGTCGTGGATAGGTCATGGGAAAATGATAATTTATCGGTGATGATTTTTAGACGCAGATGACGCGGATGACGCGGATGACGCAGATTCATTATCTTTATAAACTGATTATCTGCCATCTAAAATTATAAATCTGCGTTATCCGCGTCATCTGCGTCTAAAGAATTAAATTCCTATTTGTCAAATCAGATGCAGCTCATTGATGAAGATGAAGGCGATGCCGATGGGTGCCACGAACTTCAGCAGGAAGACAATCAGGCCGTAGATGCGCAGGCGCAGGGTGCCGCGGTTGGTCAGCTCCTCGCGGACAATCTTCTTGTCCAGGAACCAGCCCGTGAACAGCGAGATGAAGAATCCGCCCAGCGGCATCATCAGCTTGGCCGTGATGAAGTCGAAGAAGTCGAACAGCGTCATGCCGAACAGCGTGTAGTCACTTCCGATGCCCAACGACAACGAACAGAGCGTGCCCAGCACGATGCAGCCTCCCGTCACCAGCCGGGCCGCCTTGACGCGGGACATGTTGAACTCCTCGTGCAGGTAGGCTGTCACCACTTCGTGCAGGGAGATGGTGGAGGTCAGCGCAGCCAGGGCCAGCAGAATGTAGAACATCACGGCCAGCAGCGCGGCGATGAAGGGCACGTTGCCGAAAGCTTGCTGGAAGACGTTGGGCAGGGTGACGAACAGCAGGCCGGGGCCTGAATCGGGCTGGATGCCCACCGCGAAGGCGGCGGGGAAGATGATGAAGCCCGCCAGGATGGCCACCAGCGTGTCGATGACCGCCACGCTGAACGCCGTCTTCGGCAGGTTGGTGTCGGGCTTGAAGTAGGAGGCGTAGGTGCAGAGGCAGCCCATGCCCACGCTGAGCGAGAAGAATGCCTGCCCCATGGCGGCCAGCAGCACGCTGCCGTCCACCTTGCTGAAGTCGGGCTTCAGCAGGAACTCGATGCCGCTTCCCGCGCCGGGCAGCAGGATGGCGCAGACGGCCAGGATGAGCAGCAGGATGAAGAGGGCGGGCATCATCACCTTGGACGATCGCTCAATGCCTTTCTCCACGCCTCTCACCACGATGAAGTGGGTCAGCAACAGGAAGACAATGGTCCACACTACGGGCAGCCACGGGTGGCTGACGAAGGAGTTGTAGAATTGCACGAAGTCATCCGGCCCCTTGTCCGCAAAGGTGCCGATGCCCGAATCCACCATGTACTCCAGCGTCCAGCCGGCCACCACGGAGTAATAGCTCAGGATGAGGAAGCCGGCCAATACGCCCATGCGCCCCACCCAGCGCCATTGCGTGCCGGGAGCCAGCTTCTGGTAGGCGCGGGCGGTGTTGGACTGCGAGCGGCGGCCGATGATGAACTCGGCCATCATGATGGGCGCGCCGAACAGCAGCACGCACCCCAGGTAGGTGAGGATGAAGGCAGCACCGCCGTATTCGCCCGTCATGTAGGGGAAGCGCCAGATGTTGCCCAAGCCCACCGCCGAGCCCGCAGAGGCGAGGATGACGCCCAGTTTGGTGCCGAAATTTGCTCTTTTGTTTGTTGTCATGGTCCTGTGGTTTTCTTTCAATTTGTTATTAAAAGCAATAGAATCGTGCAAATGTAGGAAATCTTCTGTATTTTTGGGGCGCAATTCGTAATTTTTTATGCGTATGCTGTACTTTATCAAGAAATACCCCCTCTCGTTGCTGGTGATACTGGCTGTGATTTACCTTTCTTTCTTCCGTCCGCCCAGCACGGAGTTGAGCACCATCCCTAATATAGATAAGGTGGTGCATGTGTGCATGTACTTCGGCATGTCCGGCATGTTGTGGCTGGAGTTCCTGCGGGCGCACCGGCGGGACCACACGCCGTTGTGGCACGCCTGGGTGGGCGCGTTGCTCTGTCCCGTTCTGTTCAGCGGGGTGGTGGAGCTGTTGCAGGCCTATTGCACCACCTACCGTGGCGGCGACTGGTGGGACTTTGCCGCCAACACGGCAGGGGCACTCTTGGCGTCGGGGGTGGCGCAGGTGGTGCGTAGAAGGTTCTTTATCGGGTAAGCTCCTCCGCCACCGTGTTCAGGTGCATCCCGTTGGAGCCTTTTATCAGGATGGTCTTGCCCGTGGGGCGGTGTGCGTGCAGCTCGGCGATGAGGGCAGGGGCATCGGGATAGGTGGGATAGCGGTGGCGTGTGGCGGCGAATTGCGTGCCCACCAGCACCACGTCCTCGAATCCGCAGGCTTCCAGGTGGTCCACTATCTCCTGGTGCAGGGCGGGGCTTTCGGCTCCCAGTTCGCGCATGTCTCCCAGTATCAGCATCTTGTGGCCGGCCTGCATCTTGTGGAAATTATCGATGGCGGCCTTCATGCTGGTGGGGTTGGCGTTGTAGGCATCCACGATGAGGGTGTTGTCTGCCGTGCGCACCAGTTGCGAGCGGTTGTTGTGGGGGGCGTATCCTTCCAAGGCCTGGTCAATCTGTTCGGCCGGGACATGGAAATAATGTCCCACGGTGATGGCGGCCAGTGCGTTGGGCAGGTTGTATTCTCCGATGAGGCGTGTCTGCACGGGGTGTGCCTCCGTGTCCCCTTCCGCTTTCCATTGCAAGGCTAGGCAGGGCGAGTTGCCGGTCATCTGCCCGCTGACGTACAGTCCTGCCTGCGTGCCGTAGCATACCTGTTTCAGGTCGTGCGCCATTTCTTTCAAGTACGGGTTGTCCTCGTGCACGAAGACCGTCGCCCCGCCTTTCTCCCGCAGGAAGTCGAACAGTTCGCCTTTGGTGCGGATGACGCCTTCGAAGGAGCCGAAGCCCTCCAGATGTGCCCGTCCCACGTTGGTGATGAGGCCGTAGTCCGGCTCGGCGATGTCCACCAGCTCGCGGATGTCGCCCGGGTGGCTGGCGCCCATCTCGATGACGGCCAGTTGGTGCTCGGGGCGCAGGCCCAGCAGGGTGAGGGGCACGCCGATGTGGTTGTTCTGGTTGCCTTGCGTGTAGTGCAGGGCGTATTTCCGGGAGAGGACGGCGGCCATCAGTTCCTTGGTGGTGGTCTTTCCGTTGGTGCCGGTGATGCCTATGACAGGGGTGCCCAATGCGCGGCGGTGGTGGCGTGCCAATCCTTGCAGGGCCTTCAGGCTGTCGTCCACCAGGAGGTAGCGCGCGTCGCCTTCGGGCAGGTACTTGGGATTGTCGATGACGGCGTATGCACAGCCGTCCTTCAGGGCTTGGGCGGCAAAGGCGTTGCCGTCGAACGTCTCGCCCCGGAGGGCGAAGAACAGGGAACCTGCGGGGCAACGGCGGCTGTCGGTGGTGACGCCCGTGGTTTGCAGGAATATCCGGTAGAGGGTGGTGAGGTCTGTCATTGTAGTCATATCAGTCAAGTGGTTTGTTACATAAAGACAGGTGAGAAATTCATCCGCAGCGCATGGGCAATGCGCAGGAAACTGGACAATTGTATGTCAGTCTCCCCCTTTTCGATGCGGGCTATGTAGCTGCGGGCTGTCCCTGTCTTTTCGGCAAGTTCCTTTTGGGTCATTTTCAGTTCTTTGCGCCGATCGCGCAGAATGTTTCCATAATAATAGGCTTGTGCTTTCTCATCGAATGCCTTGCGGCTTTCGGTGCCTTCTTCTCCGTATTTCTCGTTGAGCAATTCGTCTGCATTGTGCAGTTGCATCAGCTTGTTTTCGTCAAAGTGTATCATTTGTATATCCTAATGGTGTTGCAAAGGTAACTAATTGGATACATTCGAGCAAGAAAGAAGTGTTTTTTCTATGACAGATATCCCTTTCCTCTTTATGGATTATAAGGGCATCCTTTTAGGGCTGATTTCCTGTTGTTTTATATGGTTTTGCTTGGCGGTATCCCCGCCCGCGCTCGGCGGTACGCCCAAGCGTGCTTGGCGGTACGCCCGCCCGTGCTTAGGCGTGCTTCCGCCTAAACGCTGAAAATGAGGGGCATCGGCATGAAGAAATGCACATCGGATGCGGGCTTCCGATGAAAAAATCAAGCGCACAGGCATAGGGTAGTGCTTTTTTCCTTACTTTTGCAAGGACTAAGTGAAAACAGACTATGCAGACAACCTATACAATCAATGTGAACGGCACGCTGATGGACCTTTCCACGCCCCGCGTGATGGGCATTGTCAACGTGACGCCCGATTCCTTCTTCGCGGGAAGCCGCACGCAGACGGAGGACGCCATCGCCCGCCGCGTGGAGCAACTCGTGGCGGAAGGAGCCGATATCCTTGACATTGGCGGCTACTCGTCAAGACCGGGGGCGGCCGATGTATCGCCCGAAGAAGAATGTGAACGCCTGCGCCTCGGCCTTGGGGTCATCAGCCGGGTGTGTCCCGATGCCGTGGTGTCCGTCGATACCTTCCGGGCGGACGTGGCGCGGATGTGCGTGGAGGAGTATGGCGCGGCCATCATCAACGACATTTCGGGGGGCGAGCTGGACGCGGAAATGTTTCCCACCGTGGCCCGGCTGGGCGTTCCCTATGTCCTGATGCACATGCAGGGCACGCCGCAACACATGCAGGACGCTCCCCATTATGACGATGTGTTGCGTGATGTCTTCCTCTACTTTGCCCGCAAGGTGCAGCAGCTGCGCGACCTGGGGGAGAAGGACATCATCCTCGACCCCGGCTTCGGCTTCGGCAAGACGCTGGAGGACAATTACACCCTGCTGGCGCACCTGGACGAGTTTCCCTCCGTCTTCGGCCTGCCCGTATTGGCCGGCGTGTCGCGCAAGTCGATGATAACCAAGGTGCTGGGCATCACGCCTGCCGAAGCCCTGAACGGCACCAGCGTGCTGAACACCCTCTGCCTGACGAAAGGCGCCTCCATCCTGCGCGTGCACGACGTGCGTCCTGCCGTGGAGGCCGTCCGGCTGGTGCAGGCGGCAGGCCGAAGCGTCACTAACCCCTAATCACTAACCCCTAATCACTACTCCCGTGTTTTTCGCATTTGGCATAAAAGACCTCATAGACATCCTGCTGGTGGCCCTGCTGCTGTACTACACGTACAAGCTGATGAAGGCCTCCGGCTCCCTCAACGTGTTCATCGGCATCCTGGTGTTCATCCTCCTTTGGCTGGTGGTGTCGCAGGTGCTGGAGATGAAACTGCTGGGCTCCATCTTCGACAAGCTGGTCAGTGTGGGCGTGCTGGCCCTCATCATCCTTTTCCAGGAGGAGATCCGCCGCTTCCTGCTGACGTTGGGCTCGCACCGGCACATCAAGAAGTTCGTCAACTTCTTCACGGGCAACAAACAGGCCGACGTCACCCACGAGGACATCATGCCCATCGTGATGGCCTGCGTCAGCATGGGCCGCCAGAAGGTGGGCGCACTGATAGTCATTGAGCACGACATGCCCCTGGACGACGTGGTGCGCACGGGCGATGTCATAGACGCCAACATCAACCAGCGGCTCATTGAGAACATCTTCTTCAAGAACAGCCCCCTGCATGATGGGGCGATGGTCATCAGCAAGAAGCGCATCAAGGCCGCGGGCTGCATCCTGCCCGTGTCCCACAACCTGGACATCCCCAAGGAATTGGGCTTGCGCCACCGTGCCGCGCTGGGCATCTCGCAGGTGTCCGATGCCCACGCCATCATCGTGTCCGAAGAGACGGGCGGCATTTCCGTGGCCTACAAGGGGCAGTTCCACCTGCGCCTCAATGCCGAGGGGCTGGAAAGCCTGCTGACGAAGCAGTAAATAGGAATCCCGATAAATCATCATTTACCTAATAGAGAAAACAATGAACAGAAGAAACTTCCTGCGGACGGGAAGCCTGGCAGCCCTGGGGGCGTTGGCCGCACCGTCTTTGGCCATGCCCGCCTCCGTGCGCCGCGCGTTGGGCGGGGCAGAAGGCACGTCGCCCGTGGCCGCCGCTATGGCCCATTTCGGCGTGACCGAGGCCGACCTGAAAAAAGTGATGGCCGCCGCCCTGGAGAAAGGGGGCGACTATGCCGACTTGTACTTTGAACATACCTTCAACAACAGCGTGAGCCTGCTGGACGGCAAGGTGAGCAATTGCGGCTCGAACATCGACTTCGGCATGGGCGTGCGCGTTGTGGCGGGCGACCAGACGGGCTATGCCTATGTGGAGGGCGTCACCTTGGACGAGATGTTCCGTGCCGCCCGCACCGCCGCCCGCATTGCCACGTCCGGACAGTCTCACAAGCCCGTCGGCCTGACGGAGAAGGCCCTTCCCAAAAGCCGCTATGCCGTGACCCAGTCTTGGGAGGACATCAGTGTCAAGGTCAAAATCCCCTATCTGGAGAAGCTGAACGAGCGCATCTTTGCCCTCGACCCCCGCGTGCGCAAGGTGCAGGCGGCGTTGAGCGACAGCACGTCCCACGTCCTCTTCTGCAATTCGCTGGGCGTGTCCTACTATGATTATCGTCCGATGGTGTCCTTCGCCGCTGTCTGCATCATGGAGGAGAACGGCCGGATGGAGAACAATTATGCTTCGCGCTCCTATCGCCAGGGCTTTGAGTTCCTGACCGATGATGTTGTGGAGACCTTGGCCCGCGAGGTGGTGGACCGCACGTCCATCCTCTTCAAGGCCGTCAAGCCCAAGGGCGGCGAGATGCCCGTCGTGATGGGGGCAGGCGGCTCGGGCATCCTGCTGCACGAAGCCATCGGCCACGCTTTCGAGGCTGACTTCAACCGCAAGCGCACCTCCATCTTCTGTGACCTGCTGGGCAAGAAGGTCTGTGATGCGCACATCAACGTGGTGGACGACGGCACCATCCCCTTCAACCGCGGCTCGGTGAACTTCGATGACGAGGGGGTGGAAGGGCAGAAGACCTACATCGTCCGCGAGGGCATCCTCACCAGCTACCTGCACGACCGCATCAGTGCCCGCCACTACGGCGTGGAGCCTACGGGCAACGGCCGCCGTGACACCTTCCGCAATGTCCCCATCCCCCGTATGCGCGCCACCTACATGGAGGCTGGCAATGTGAAGGAGGCCGACATCATCGCCTCCGTCAAGCAAGGCATCTTTGTGGACACCTTCACCAACGGGCAGGTGCAGATTGGCGCGGGCGACTTCACCTTCTTCGTCAAGTCCGGCTACCTCATCGAGGACGGACGCCTGACGCAGCCCATCAAGGACATCAACATCATCGGCAACGGTCCCAAGGCTTTGGCGGACATCACGATGGTGGCCTCCAACCCCAAGATTGACAACGGCACCTGGACCTGTGGCAAGGACGGGCAGTCCTGCCCCGTGACGTGCGGAATGCCTTCGGCCTTGGTCAGCAAACTGACGGTGGGCGGTGAATGAGTATAAATTGATAAACCGAAGAATCTTATGATAAGCAAAGACAATAAATCCCTGGCCCAGTGGGCAATGGACTTCGCCCTGAAGAATGGCGCGCAGGCTGCCAAACTGGTGCTCTACAACAACTCCAGCTCGTCCTTCGAGCTGCGCAACGCCAAGATGGACCGCCTGCAGCAGTCCACCGAGAACGGCCTTGGCATCAACCTCTATGTGGACGGGCGCTACGGCTCCTTCTCCACGAACCGGCTGGACAAGAAAGAATTGGAGAAGCTCATCCTGGGCGGCATCGAATCCACCCGCTACCTGGCCCCTGACGAGGCCCGCGCCTTGCCCGACCCCTCACGCTACTACAAAGGCGGGCTGCCCGACCTGCAACTGTTCGACAAGACCCTTTACGACATCCATCCCGACACGAAGGTGGACCTGGCCCGTGCCGCTGCCGAGGAGGCAATGGGAAAGGACGAGCGCATCATCTCCGTGGATTCCTCCTACAGCGATGGTGAAAGTTCGTCCTACCGGCTCATCAGCAACGGCTTCGAGGGTGAGTCCTCCAGCACTTGGTTCTCCCTTTCCGCTTCTGTTTCTGTCAAAGGCGAGGGCGAGGCACGTCCTTCAGACGGGTGGAGCGACACGGCCCTCTTCCATGACAAACTGAAGACCACGGGCATCGGCACGCGCGCCCTGCAACGCGTCTTGCGCAAGTTGGGGCAAAGGAAGGCGGCCAGCGGACAATATACGCTGGTGGTGGACACGCTGGTGGCGGGCACGTTGTTCTCGCCGATGCTCGGTGCCATCTATGGCTCGGCCTTGCAGCAGCGCAACTCCTTCCTGCTGGACAAGCTGGGCACGAAGGTGGCTTCCGGCCTCTTCACCCTGCGTGACGAACCGCACGTCATCGGTGCCAACGGCTCCCGCTACTTCGATGCGGAGGGCGTGGCCACCACGTCGCGGGCCGTCTTCGACCAAGGCGTGCTGAAGACCTATTATATAGACACATACAATGCCCGCAAGATGGGCGTGGAGCCTACCATCAGTTCGCCTTCGCGCCTGGTATTGACACCCGGCACGAAAGACCTGGACGGCTTGGTGGCCGATGTGCGGAAGGGCATCCTTGTCACGGGCTTCAACGGAGGCAACAGCAACAGCAGCACGGGCGACTTCTCCTATGGCATCGAGGGTTTCCTCATCGAAGACGGCAAGCTGGTGCAGCCTGTCAATGAGATGAACGTCACGGGCAACATGCTGACGCTGTGGCAGTCGCTCGTGGCCGTGGGCAACGACCCGCAGCCCATCCGCTCGTGGCAGATACCATCGCTGGTGTTCGAGGGCGTCAGCTTCAGCGGGTTATAGCAATCCCAGCCACCGCAGGATGGTGGGCGTCAGCAGTGCCGTGAAGATGCCGTTCAGCGTCAGCCCCAGGCTGGCGAAGGCACCATACTTGCTGCTGACGTCCATCGCGGCGGAGGTGCCCACGGCATGAGCCGCCGTGCCCATCGAGAGGCCTTGCGCCATCGGGCTGCCCACATGGGTCAGTTTCAGGGTCTTGAAGCCCAGGATGCCGCCCAGCAGCCCTACGCACACCACCACGGCCGCCGTCAGCGACGGGATGCCGCCCAGCGATTGGGTCACTTCCATCGCGATGGGGGTCGTCACCGACTTGGGTGCCAGTGAGTAGATGATTTCCTCCGACGCGCCCATGGCCTTGGCAATGAGCACCACGGACACCACGCCCACCACGCAGCCTGCCAGTTGGGACAGCAGGATGGGCAGCAGTTGCTTCTTGATGGTCTCCAACTGGAGATAAAGGGGCACGCCCAGGGCCACCACGGCGGGCTTCAGCCAAAACTCGATGAGGCGGCCGCCTTCGCTGTAGGTTTCATAGCTGATGCCGGCTGTCTTCAGGAAGATGATGAGCACGGCAATGGCCAACAGAATGGGGTTGAGCAACATCAGCCCCGTTTTCTTTTGCAGTAGTTTGGCCAGGAAGAACACGCCGAAGGTGACGGCCAGCAGGAAAAATTCGTTTTCTAAGAAAGACATAAGACAGGATGGTTAGCGGTTAATGGTGAGTGTTTATTTTCCGCGCCAGTTGGTGCACCCAGCCCGTCACGACCAGCACCAGCAGCGTGCTGACCACGGTGGCCGTCACGATGGGCCAGAACTCAGCCCGAATGATGTCGAAGTAGAGCATCAACGCCACGCCGGGCGGCACGAAAAAGAATCCAAGGTTGGCAACGAGGAAGTCGGACATCCCCTGCACCCATTGCAGCTTAATCCAACCCAACTTGAGAAACAGGGTGAGCAACAGCATCCCGATGATGCTGGACGGCAGTTTGACGCCCGTCAGCCAGACAATCAGCTCACCCAACGCGAGGCATCCGAAGAGGATGGCACATTGACGAATCATAATCTCTTAGGTTTCAATCTTTACTAAAAACAGGTTGTCTCTGAAAACGGGCGCAAAGGTACATATTCTTTCCGTTGGCTGGTGCGTTTTGGGCCGTTTTTTCAGGGTTTGGCGCAAGGAAGTGACTGTATACGTTCAAGGGTATGACTGTTTGTGGCGTTTAATTTGTGGACAAGTATTCTTCAGACTGTTAAATTTTCCAATAATGGCAAACAGGAAGCAATATTGCGCTTCGTTTTGCTATTTGTATCTATCAAAATTATGTACTTTTGCAGGGTGGAGGCATGGTATGCGCTCTACGGATTTAGAATTCATATACATATTATTATATAATCATGCAGAGGTTAATTAATGAAATCGTTGCGCGCGCCAAAGCGAACCGCCAACGCATTGTTCTTCCGGAAGGCACGGAAGAACGCACATTGAAAGCTGCCAACCTGGTATTGACAGAAGGAATTGCCGACCTGATTTTGCTGGGCAACCCGGATGAAATCCATGCCTGCGCCAAAGAGTGGGGCTTGGGCAACATTGACAAGGCCACCATCATCGACCCGGATAACAATCCCCGCGCGGAAGAATACGCACAACTGTTGTGCGAACTGCGCAAAAAGAAAGGCATGACCATTGAGGAAGCCCGCGAACTGGTGCATAATCCCTTGTACTTGGGCTGCCTGATGATCAAGAACGGCGATGCCGACGGCCAGTTGGCCGGTGCCCGCAACACGACGGGCAACGTGCTGCGCCCCGCCTTGCAGATCATCAAGACGTCTCCGGGCATCACGTGTGTTTCTGGTGCCATGTTGTTGCTGACCCATGCGCCCGAGTATGGTAAGAACGGCATTTTGGTGATGGGCGACGTGGCCGTAACGCCCGTGCCCGACGCACACCAGCTGGCTGAGATTGCCGTCAGCACGGCACGTACGGCGCAGGCCGTTGTCGGCATCGACCCGAAAGTGGCCCTGTTGAGCTTCTCCACGAAAGGTTCTGCCAAGCATGAGGTGGTGGACAAGGTGGTGGAAGCCTTGAAGATTGCCAAGGAAATGGCTCCGGACATCGCCATCGATGGTGAATTGCAGGCCGATGCCGCCCTCGTGCCCGAGGTGGGCGCCAGCAAGGCTCCGGGTTCGGCCATCGCCGGACATGCCAACGTGCTGGTGGTGCCGTCGCTCGAGGTAGGTAACATCTCCTACAAACTGGTGCAACGCTTGGGACACGCCGATGCCGTCGGCCCCATCCTGCAAGGCATTGCCCGTCCGGTGAACGACCTGTCGCGCGGCTGTTCCATTGAGGATGTCTACCGCATGATAGCCATCACGGCCAACCAGGCCATCGCCGCCAAAAACCAGAAATGACACACTATAATCTGATAGACATGAAAGTATTAGTATTGAACTGCGGCAGTTCGTCCATCAAGTACAAGTTGTTTGACATGGACCACAAAGCCGTCATTGCCCAAGGAGGCATCGAGAAAATCGGTTTGAAGGACTCGTTCCTGAAGTTGACCTTGCCCAACGGCGAGAAGAAAATCCTGGAGAAGGACATCCCTGAGCACACGGCCGGTGTGGAATTCATCCTGCAGACGCTGACCGGCGCCGAGTATGGCGTGGTGAAGTCTATGGACGAAATCGACGCTGTGGGCCACCGCATGGTGCACGGCGGCGAAAAGTTCAGCCAGTCCGTCCTGCTGACGCCGGAGGTGCTGGCCGCCTTCGAAGCCTGCAACGACTTGGCTCCTTTGCACAATCCTGCCAATCTGAAGGGTGTGCACGCCATTTCGGCCATCCTGCCTAACGTGCCTCAGGTGGGCGTGTTTGACACCGCCTTCCACCAGACCATGCCCGACTACGCCTACATGTATGCCGTGCCCTACGAACTGTATCAGAAGTACGGCGTCCGCCGCTACGGCTTCCACGGCACGTCCCACCGCTATGTGTCGAAGCGCGTGTGCGAGTTCTTGGGCGTTGACCCTGCCGGCAAGCGCATCATCACTTGCCACATCGGCAACGGCGGCTCCATCACGGCCATCAAGGACGGCAAGAGCGTGGACACCAGCATGGGTCTCACCCCGCTGGAGGGCCTGATGATGGGCACCCGCAGCGGTGACATCGACGGCGGTGCCGTGACCTACATCATGGAGAAGGAAGGACTGGATGCTGCCGGCATGTCCAACCTGCTGAACAAGAAGAGCGGCGTGCTGGGCATCTTCGGCGAGTCGAGCGACATGCGTGACTTGGAGTCCGCAGCCGCCGCTGGCAACCAACGTGCCCTCTTGGCCGAGCGCATGTACTTCTACCGCATGAAGAAGTACATCGGCTCGTATGCCGCCGCCTTGGGGGGCGTGGACATTATCGTCTTCACCGGCGGTGTGGGCGAGAACCAGGCTTCCGCCCGCTGGGCCGCCTGCGAGGGGTTGGAGTTCATGGGCGTCAAGCTGGATGCCGAGAAGAACAAGGTGCGCGGCGAGGAAGCCGTCATCTCCACCGATGATTCCCAGGTGAAGGTCGTTGTCATCCCGACGGATGAGGAACTGATGATTGCATCGGACACGATGGACATCCTGAAGAAGTAACCTCCTATATTATAATAAGGAGGCAAGCACGTCGAGGGGCTGTGCTTGTCCCGGTTGCCGGAACTGTCCGGGCCGGGACGGGCGCAGCCCCTCTTCTTATGTCCCGGCGGGGAGGCTTAACAGAACCGTAACAGACCCGTATATGAAATGAAAATATGTTGAAATCCCCATGTAACTGTTAACATCTTACTTTGCAGCCGAAATAATGCTTGCAGTATGAAAAGGAAATTCTATTTAGTAAGATGTGTGTTATGCCTGTCTATGGGGCTGCTGACTGTCGGCACACCCACATGGGCTATGGGCGATAAACGTCCTGCCGCTTCTGTGGATCAGGTTCGCGCCAAGATTCAAGTGAAGGGCCAGGTGGTGGATGTCACCGGTGAACCCCTGCCGGGTGCCTCGGTGCTTGAACCTGCCACAGGTAACGGAGCTATTACGGACATTGACGGCAATTTCGCCGTGTCTGTGTCGGCTGACGCTGTGCTTGAAGTCAGTTTTGTGGGCTTCAGTACCCAGCAGGTTTCAGTTGCGGGTCGCAGAGAACTGAAAATTGTGCTTGAGGAAGATGACAACACCTTGGGCGAGGTCGTGGTCGTGGGATACGGCATCCAGAAGAAGGTGAACCTCTCCGGCTCGGTGGACCAAATCAACGCCAAGGACCTGGAGAAACGCCCCATCTCAGACCTGTCCCGCGGCTTGCAGGGCATGATTCCCAACCTCAACATCGACTTCACCAGTGGCGAGCCGGGCCAGGCCGCCAACATCAACATCCGTGGTGAGGCCTCCATCAACGGCGGCAGCCCCCTCATCCTGATTGACGGCGTGGCCGCCGATGCCGAGGAGATGAACCGCCTCCTCCCCGAGGACATCGAGAGCCTGTCCGTGCTGAAAGACGCTTCGTCCGCCGCCATCTATGGTGCGCGCGCCGCCTTCGGCGTCATCCTCATCACCACCAAGCAAGGCTCGGGCGACCGGGTGCAGGTCAGCTACAACAACAACTTCGGCTGGAAACGCCCGTCAATGCTGACCGAGAAGACCTCCGACCCCTACATCTACCTGAAGCTGAAGAACATCGCCGTGCTCAACACTCCCTGGAGCTCGGGCCACGTCACCAGCGACGAGCGCCTGGAGTGGGCGCGCCAACGTTCGGACAACCCCGACGGGACGCCGGCCGTCCGCCTCAATCCCCTGGACGAGACCTTGTGGGAATACATGGGCAACCGCGACTGGACCAGCTACTACCTGAACCGCAGCACCTTCAACCAGACGCACCAGGTGTCCGTGTCCGGTGCCACGGAGAAGACCCGCTTCTACCTGTCCGGCGGCTTCGATGACGAGGACGGCCTGTTCTCCGGCATCGCCAAGAACGACAAATATCGCCGCTACAGTATGCGCAGTAAGGTCAGCTATGATGCTTGGGACTGGCTGACGCTCTCCAACAACACCTCCTACGTGGTGACGGAGCGCAAGAAGCCCAGTTATTATAACATCTCCTCCTTCTTCGACCTGGAACCCCACGACATGGACCGCAACCCCGACGGCACGTGGGCCAGCGGCGAATTGGGAACGGCCCTGGCGCAGCTGGTGGACGGCGGCGAGGAGAAGACCACCTACGGCCGCCTGCAGAGCACCTTCTCCGGTGAACTGAAGTTTTGGGAACGGATGCTGGTCATCAACGCCAACTTCACCTTCATGAAGGGGCACGAGGAATATGACTGGTACAAGACCCCCTACAGCCTGGGCTATGGTCCCAATGACATCCGCGAGCAGGGCGAAAGCCGTGCCTACAAGGGCAGCACAGATGACCTCTACACTGTGCTCGAACTCTATGGCACCTTCAACAAGCTCTTCGGCGACCGCCACCAGGTGACGGCCATCCTCGGCTTCAACCAGGAATACAACCGCTCAGACAACTTCACGGCTGACCGCTATGACATCATTTCCAACAGCCTGCCCTCCATTGGCCTGTCGTCCGGCGTGCAATATGTGGATGAAACGTTTAAGGACTGGGCCATCCGCGGCCTCTTCTTCCGCGCCAACTACTCGTATGACAGCCGCTACATCTTCGAGGTGAACGGCCGCTACGACGGCACGTCACGCTTCCCGAAGAACAAACGGTTCGGCTTTTTTCCTTCAGGTTCGATGGCTTGGCGTGTGGACAGCGAGCCTTTCTTTAAGGAGTCTCGTCTGACGGATGTTTTCTCGCAGTTCAAGCTACGTGCGTCCTACGGCTCGCTGGGCAATCAGCTGGTGAGCGAATACGGCTACATCCCCTACATGAGCTCGCAGTTGGGCAGTTACTTGGTGGACGGCGAGTTGCAGCAGACCGTTACCGCCCCCGGCCTCGTGTCGTCCGACTATACGTGGGAGCAGGTGCAGACCGTCAACGGCGGCATCGACTTGGGCTTCCTGCGCAACAAACTGACCGTGACTTTCGACTTCTACCGCCGCGATACCAAGGGCATGCTGACTCTTGGGCGTGAGCTGCCCGGCGTGCTGGGCAAGGAAGAGCCGCAGGAGAACGCCGCCAATCTGAAGACGCGCGGCTGGGAACTCTCCATCGGTTACCAGGACAACTTCTTCTTGGCCGGCAAGCCCTTCAACTGGGGCACCCGCTTCGTCCTCTCCGACAGCCGCACGTGGATTACCAAGTTCGACAATCCCACCAAGAACCTGACGCAGTATTATGAAGGGCAGGAGATTGGCGAGATTTGGGGCTTGCAGAGCGACGGCTTCTTCCGTAGCGCCGAAGAGATTGCCGCCTTGGACGAGACGGAAATCATCCCTTGGGGCGCCTTGGAAATCGTGGAAGGCTGGCCTAAGTACAAGGACCTGAACGGCGACCACCGCATCACCAAAGGCACCACGGTGGACAATCCCGGCGACCTGAGCGTCATCGGCAACTCCGCCCCGCGCTTCCGCTTCGGCCTGAACCTCAATGCCGAGTGGAACGGGTTTGACGTGGCCGTCTTCCTGCAAGGCATCGGCAAGCGCGACTTCTATCCGCAGAGCTTCCTCTACTGGGGCTTCTACCAACAGCCGTACAGCGGCGGACAGGTACACACCTTCGACTTCTACCGTCCCACCACGGACAGTGATGTCGAGATGGCCAAGCACTCGCAGTCCTACATCGCTGCCGGACTGGCCAACCAGAACCTCAACGCCAAGTTCCCCGTGCTCCAGTCCTGGCTGGCCGACAAGAACCTGGGTACCCGCATCGACCAAGCCATGGGCTTGGCCATTCCCCAGACCGGTTACATGCTGAACGCTTCCTACCTGCGCATCAAGAATATCACTATCGGCTACACCCTGCCGCAAGAGTGGACACGCAAGTTCCGCCTGAACCGCGTGCGCCTCTACGTCAGTGCCGACAATCTCTTTGAGTGGAGTGGCGTGAAGCCCTTCTTTGACCCTGAGTCTATCACGGACACATCCACCTTCGGCTACGTTTACCCCTTCAGCCGCCAGTATTCCTTCGGACTTAATGTAACATTCTAAAACAACGGACAGACACTATGAGACAAAAGATACATACCCTCGTGGCCTTGTCGGCCTCCTTGCTGCTGGGCACTTCGTGCAACGACTCCTTCATGGACCGGCAGCCCCACACGGAAATCGGTGTGGAGAGCTACTTCAATACCGAACGCGACTTGCAGATGTACTGCTACGGCCTGATGAACACGCCGGGCTACAGCTACAATTCGGACCAGGGCACCGATGACCAGGCCACTACCGACATGGTGCTCATCAAGAACATCATGGCCTCGCCCAACCCCACCTCCGTCACCATAGACGCCGGGTGGGACTGGGAGCGCCTCTACGACATCAACTTCTTCCTGGCCAACTGCGAGCGTGCCAACGTCACGCCCGAAGTGCTGGCCCACTACCAAGGCGTGGCGCGCTACTACC
This sequence comes from uncultured Bacteroides sp., assembly GCA_949292025.1. Classification (GTDB taxonomy): domain Bacteria; phylum Bacteroidota; class Bacteroidia; order Bacteroidales; family Bacteroidaceae; genus Bacteroides. Next base: position 25,816 of record CASEYC010000091.1, read on the forward strand.
GCGCCGCCTTCTACATGGACAAGGTGAAGACCTACTCCGACGTGCCTTGGTATGACAAGGTGCTGACCACCGACGACCCCGACCTCTACAAGGCCCGCGACAAGCGCGAGGTGGTGGTGCAGCACATCTTCGAGGACTACGAGTTTGCCGCCCAGAATGTGCAGACCGGCCAACCCAAGGGTGCCATAGACAAGTGGATTGTCCTTGCCACGCTGGCCCGCCATGCCCTTTACGAAGGCACTTACCGCAAGTATCACCCCGAGCTGGCATTGGAAGCCACGGCCGACGAATTCCTGCGCAAGGCCGCCGATGCCGCTTGGCAAATCATGCAGGAGGGCGGTTTCAGCATCTACAACACCGGCAACCCCTACGAGGACTACTATACGCTGTTCAACAGTCAGGACCTCACCACCAACCCGGAGATGATCCAGGCCCGCTACTACGAGAACGACATTGCCGAGAACGGCTTCTGGGCCTACATGTTTGGCAGCTACATCCCTTGCCCCACGAAAGACTTGGTGCAGGCCTACCTGATGGCCGACGGCTCGTACTACTCCTCGCAACCGGGCTACCAGACCAAGCAATTCGTCGAGGAGTTTCAGAACCGTGACCCTCGCATCTACCAGACGCTGGCCTATCCCGGCTGGGAGCTGATATACACCGGGACCTACGCCACCGGCGCCGGCATCTACGTGCAGGAGCTGAGCAAAAACTTCTCCGGCTACCACCAGATCAAGGGATTCATCAACAGCAAGGACGAGAGCTACTACATGGGCATCGACTTCCCCGTCATCCGTTACGCCGAAGTGCTGCTGACCTACGCCGAGGCCAAGGCCGAGCTGGGCGAACTGACGCAGGATGTGCTGGACGAGACCATCAACGTGCTGCGCGACCGCGCCGGTATGCCCCATCTGACGATGAACCCGCCTGTCGACCCTGTGATGCAGGCCGCCTTCCCCGGCGTGGAATCCACGCTGCTCGAAATCCGTCGCGAACGCCGCGTCGAACTGGTGTTCGAGGGATTCCGCTTCGACGACCTCATGCGCTGGCACGCCGGCAAGTTGTTGGAGAAGGAGCCGGAAGGGCTCTATTTCCCCAGCCTGGGCAAGTTTGACCTGACGGGCGACGGCATTGAGGACATCTACCTCATCCCCTCCAGCGAGGACATCCCCGCCGAGGAAGACAAGGAGACCAACGCCTTGGGCAAGAAACTGGCTTACTACCGCACGGGCACCATCGACGACCAGAACGCAACCGTCTACCTCACCGAGGGAGACCACGGGGTGATATTGACCATCAAGGACATGGGCACGTTCGAGGAACCAAAGTTCTACTACCGTCCCATCCCGAACCACGAGATGGAACTGAATCCCAACCTGGGTCCGCAACTCTTCGGCTGGGAGTGATCGGGCGGGTATGTCCCGGCGTTTGCTTACCCATGCCCGCGCCCTTGCTCTGGCGAGCCTCCGCCCGTGCTTAGGCGAGCACCTAAGCACGCTTAGCGCCTCGCCAGAGCAAAGCCCTTGATAATAAGGCGGAAAAGATTATATTTGCAGTGTAAAAAATGATTTATATTAATTAGTTTGACAATGAAAAGAAAAAATCTCCTGAAATGGTCGGCCCTGTGCTGCCTGACCGTCCTGTTGGCCTCTTGCGGCACGGCGGGAAAAGAAAACCAATCCGCACAACCCGCCACGAAACTGACCTTCGCCTACCTGACCGACGTGCACCTGAACAAGGACAATGCGGGCAACGGCAATGAAGGCTTGCGCAAAGCCCTGAAGGCAGCCGTGGACAACGGTGCTGAGTTCGTGATGTTTGGCGGCGACAACGCCGACACCGACCATCTGGGCGAGGCCGAAACCACAGCCGACACCCTGCACGCCCGCTTCGTCCGTCTGGTGGAGGAAGCCGGGTTGCCCGCCTACTACACCATCGGCAACCACGACCGCTTCTACCGCTCCGAAGGCCAGCCGGACACGCTGGGCTTCAAGATGTTCGAGAAGCACTACGGCCCCACCTATCGGTCCTTCACCCAGAAAGGCGTGCACTTCGTCATCCTCAACGCCCTCTATCCGCAGGGCGATGATGCTCCCTACAACGTGGGTGCCGAGCAGCTGGAGTGGCTGAAGGCCGACCTGGACACCGTGGCCCGCGAGACGCCCGTCATCGTGTCCATCCACGTGCCCATGCTCTCGCTCTACTATCCCGTGGTGGATGGCAGCATGAAGGCTTGGGACATGATAGCCGACACCAAGGCCGTGGTGGATGTCTTGAAGGAACACAACACGCAGCTTGTCCTCCAGGGCCACCAGCACATCTATGAGCAGATTCAGGAGCGCGACCTGTGGTTTGTTACCGCCGGTGCCGTGTCCGCCTATTGGTGGCAAGGCGCATTCCTGACCACCGAAGAGGGCCTCTTGCTGGTCAAGGTGGACGAGAACAATCGCGTCACGTGGGAATACGTGGACTATGGTTGGGATGTGGAGAAGAACTAATCACTATTAATTATTGACAATGAGAAACAAGAGTATCATCTTGGCAGCGGCGTTGCTCGCTGCCTCGGCCGGCTGGACAGGCGCGTCCGCCCAGCAGGGCCAAGACCTGCCCGACCGCGTGAAGATGGGGCAGGAGAGAGTGAAAGTGCGCAAGGAAATCCGCCTGCCGCAAGTGGCCGGCTACGCCCTGTTGAAGTGTGACCTGCACATCCACACCATATTTTCGGACGGCATCGTGTGGCCGTCTCTCCGGGTGCGCGAGGCGTGGGAAGAAGGCTTGGACGCCATCGCCCTGACCGACCACGTCGAGGGGCAGCCCGCCCGCGAAGGCGTGCAGAAGGGTGACCTGGACCTGGCCTGCAAGAACGCCGAGGAAGAGGCCGACCGCCGCGACATTATCCTGATAAAGGGGGCCGAAATCACCCGTTCCATGCCTCCCGGCCACCTCAACGCCCTTTTCCTGAACGATGTGGACGCCTTGCAGCAGGAGGACGTGACGGATGCCTTGAAGGCTGCCAAGAAGCAGGGCGCGTTCATCTTCTGGAACCATCCGGGCTGGAATGTCAAGGAGGTGAAGTGGCACGACCTGCATGAACAGCTTTGGAAGGAAGGCCTCCTGAATGGCATCGAGGTGTACAACGAGTTCGAATGGTATCCCAAAGCCTTGGAGTGGGCCAAGGAGAAGAACCTCACCCTGGTGGCCAACACCGATGTGCACGATGTCATCGAGCGTCTGTACGACAAGCGTTATGCCTCCCACCGACCTCTGACGCTGGTGATGGCCAAGGAGAAGAGTGCCGCCGCCATCAAGGAAGCGCTCTTTGCCGGCCGCACCCTCATCTGGTTCTATGACACGCTGGTGGGCAAAGCCGATTACTTGGAGGAGTTCTTCCGGGCGGCCGTGCAGGTGGAGACCCCTCATCACGTGACGGACGCCTATGCTTACCTGACGGTGAAGAACACCTGCGATGTCCCCTTCACACTTCAGGCTGAAGATGCTCCCCAAGGCTATCCCGCTTCCATCGTGTTGCCCGCCGGGGCATCGGTGGTGGTCAGCGTGCCGAAGGACGGGGCCGGCCATGTCTCCTACACGGTGACCAACCTGCTCACCGCCTACGGGCAAGGCGTGGAAGTTTCATTGTTTTAACGGACAATAAGGACAGAGGTAGGCCGAAAATGCCTACCTTTGTTCGCATTTTCACGGACGTGGACAATAACTTTCATTTCAAACCATAAACATTTGCAGTTATGAAGAGACTGACCTATCTTTTGTTTTTCGTCCTGCTGGCGGTGACAGCCCAAGCCCAGCGGGCCAAGTATGTGTTCTATTTCATTGGCGACGGCATGGGCCTGAACCAGGTGAACACCACGGAGATGTATCTGGGCGAACAGGATGGCCGCATCGGCATTGCCTCCCTGACTTTCGCCTCGTTCCCCGTGGCCGGCATGGCAACTACTTATTCCGCCACCAACTCCATCACCGACTCGGCGGCAGGCGGCACGGCCTTGGCCACCGGTTCAAAGACCTACAACGGTGCCATCGGCGTGAACACGGACAAGGAAACCGTGATGAGCGTGGCCGAGCGTGCCAAGCGTTCCGGCAAGAAAGTGGGTGTGACCACCAGCGTCAGCGTGGACCACGCAACGCCCGCTTCCTTCTACGCCCATCAGCCGGACCGAAACATGTATTATGAAATTGCCCAGGATATGCTGAAGGCAGGCTTCGACTTCTATGCCGGCGGCGGTTTCCTGAAGCCGGACAAGACCTTTGACGGCAAGGACGCTCCCAGCATCTTCCCGCAAATCGAGGAGGCCGGTTACACGTTGGCCCGTGGCGTGGAGGAGTATGAGGCCAAGTGTGACGATGCCGACAAGATGGTGCTGATTCAGGAGGAAGGTGCCGACCCGTCGTGCCTGCCCTACGCCATCGACCGCGAGGAAAGCGACTTGACGCTGAAGCAAATCACCGAGAGTGCCATCGACTTCCTGATGAAGGATAACAACAAGGGCTTCTTCCTGATGGTGGAAGGCGGAAAGATTGACTGGGCCTGCCACAACAACGATGTTGGCACGGTGGTCCGCGAAGTGCTGGATTTGGATGCTGCGGTCAAAGTGGCTTACGAGTTCTACAAGAAGCACCCGAAGGAAACGCTCATCGTCATCACCGCCGACCACGAGACCGGTGGCCTGGGCATGGGATACGATGGTTATACACTGGCCTTGAAATCGTTGGCCAACCAGGATAACTCGCAGGAAACCTTGTCTCGTGCCATCACTGACCTGCGTAAAAATGCGGGCCATAAGGCAACGTGGGAAGAAGCAAAGGCCCTGCTGGCCGATAAGATGGGCTTCTGGGAAGAACTGCCCTTGAGCTGGGAGCAGGAACGTCTGTTGCACGATGTCTATCAGGAATCTTTTGTGGAGAACCACGTGGAGTTTGCCGAGAGCATGTACGCCAAGACCGAGCCGTTGGCCGCTGCCGCCCGCAAGGTAATGAGCCAGTTGGCGTTGGTTGGCTGGACGTCGGGCGACCACACGGCCGAGTATGTGCCTGTCTTCGCCATCGGTGCCGGATCCAAGGCGTTCTTCGGCAAGATGGACAATACGGACATCCCCAAGCGCATCGCCAAGGCGGCCGGTTACAAATAACGGGCAAACCGATATAAGTCAGGCGCGGATTACGCGGATTCCACGGATTCTTTCCCTTATGGGTTTATTCCGTGAAATCCGCGTAATCCGCGCCTCTTTTCGTGTCGTTACAACTGCGTTTCTCCTTCGATGTAGTTTTCCAGGAAGAGGTGTTCCCCGTCGAACACGGCATAGGAGAAGAAGTTGATCCAGTCGCCCAGGATGACCACGCGCGATGTGGCGTTCAGCATCAGGTCCAGCTCGATGTGGCGGTGTCCGTAGATGAAGTAGTTGATGTCCGGGTGCGTCTTCAGGTAGTCCTTGGTGTAGAGCACCAGCGGCTCTTTGTCCTCACCCATGTAGTCCGGGTCCTTGCCGTCCACGCGCTTCAGGCGGCTGTGCTTGGCCCAGTTCAAGCCCAAAGCTACGCTCCAGCGGGGATGCAGGGCAGAGAATAGGCGTTGCATCGTGCGGCTGTGGAACAGCAGGCGCAGCAGTTTGAAGCCCGCGTCGGGGTCGCCCAGGCCGTCGCCGTGGGCCAGGTAGAACTCCTTGCCGCAGATTTCGGTGGTCAATGCCTCGCGGTGCAAGATGACGCCGCACTCCTTCTCCAGGTAGTCGCCGCACCAAATGTCGTGGTTACCGATGAAGAAATGCACTTCCACCCCGAGGTCCGTCAGCTCGGACACCTTGCCCAGGAAGCGCGTGTAGCCCTTGGGCACGACGGTCTTGAACTCGTACCAGAAGTCGAACATGTCGCCCAGCAGGTAGACGGCCGAAGCCTTGTGCTTGATGCTGTCCAGGAAGCGGACCAGGCGACGTTCCTGCGTCCGTCCGTGGGGGATGGCGAGCGAGCCCAGATGGGCATCGGAGAGGAAGTAGACGTTCTTCATATCGCTTGCTCGTTATTTAAACAATTCGTCCAGGTATTCGTAGAAGGCCGGGTCTTCGCCCACCACTACCTTCGCAATCTTGCCTTCGGGGTCCACGACAATCTTCGTGGGATAACCCTGTATGGCATAGAGGATGCTGACATCGGGGTCGCCGGCGTTGCGCACGTGCAGCCAGGGCAATTCATGCTTCTCCACGGCGGCCTTCCATTTCTCCTCCGTGTCGCGGCAATCGATGCCCAGGATTTCCAGCTTGCCCTTGTACTTTTCGTAGTACTTCTTCATATCGGGGATGCCCTTGATGCACCAGCCGCACCAGCTTCCCCAAAAGTCCAACACAACGTATTTGCCGCGCAGGGACGAGAGGGCGAGAGGCTGGCCGTTCAGGTCGTTCAGGGTGAAGTCGGGGGCGGGGAGTCCTTCCTTGATCTTGGCTTCGGCTTCCTTGCGGGCCTTTATCTTCTTCACCTGCGCATCCATATATTGGTAGAGCACGGCGAATGCGCCGTTTTTGGCTTTGTCGCCCAGCAGGGACAGGGCTTCTTCCATCCGGCTTCCGGATTGGGAGGCCAGGAAAACGGAGGCATCCTCGTCCGGATGTTGGCGAATATAATCGATGTGCAGAGCCATCGCCTGTTGTCCCAACGCCTGTATTTGTGCGGTGATGGTGGAATCTTCCGGGAGGTCTGTCGGGTCTATGTCTCTGCGTTTCTTCAGGATGGTCTGGAGGGAGTCGATGGTGGGTTGCCACGTCTTTTCGGCTTCGTTGAGGGAGGCATAGAGGTCACTGCCTTCCACGCTGTAATCTTCCATGGAACCGTTTACCGTCAGCACGTCGCCGGGAAGAGCCACGACGTGTATGCTATGCCTCATGTCCAGGGCCTTGTTTCCAGTAGGTTTTGCGTAGATGCTCACTTGCAGGGGCAGCGTGTCGGCCTGCAATTCCAGGTTGAATTTGCCTTGCTGCATGACGATGGTGTCTGCTATCCTCGGGCTGTTCTCAACGGGAGGCATGGCGAGTATATTGACCAGCAGTGTGTCGCTCTCCACCCCCGTCAGCGTGCCGCTGATGGTGGTTCCCTTCTGTGCGGGTTGGCAGGCGCAAAGCAGTGCAGCCCCGACCAGTCCCATAAGTGTTACTTTTTTCATTGCATTCTTCCTTATTAATGATTCATTCTTCATTTTTTTCAGAGGAATCCCAGCTCCAGCTTCGCTTCCTCGCTCATCATGTCCTTGTCCCATTCCGGCTCGAACACCAGGTTGACGGTGGCGGTCCGGACGCCCTCGATGGACTCCAGCTTCTGGCGCACGTCTTCCATGATGAACTCCGCCGCAGGGCAGTTGGGGGCGGTCAGCGTCATGTCCACGCTGATGTCGAAGTCGTCCGTCACGTCTATCTTGTAGATGAGGCCCAGGTTGTAGACATCCACGGGGATTTCGGGGTCGTACACCGTCTTCAGCATGGCCACGATTTTCTCTTCTATCTCAAATTTCGTCATAGTTGTCTTATCTGTTGGTTTGAATGGCAAAACTAAAGATTTTTAGTGAATTGACAAAACAGACGGGCGGCTTTGTTTAAGCCACGGATTAAATCGTGTACCCAAGGCATCTGTGGTGTCCTCACATTCAGAAGGTTTTATTGCTGGTTGTTGTCATTTCCATAGCAACCGGCTTGTGAAGCTCCAGAAGGGATATTTGAGCCACAGGCGTTTCCCCTCATGCAGTTTCATCTTTTGGATAAACACATAGTCAATCACAGGCCGGTAAAGCAGCAGAAACACAAGCAGTGCAGCAATGGGCTCCTTTTTGTAATAGCCTACGTAGAGTAGGAAGGCAATGCCTAATAACAAAAGTAGATAATACAATGTTCTCATCATGTTATTTCAAATTTTAAAACATTTTAAATATACAGGTGGCCTTGTTTACAGTCGCCCCTCGTCGTTGAAACTATAATATGCGCCGTCGGTCACGATGACGTGGTCCAGCACGTGGATGTTCATCAGCCGGGCGGCATCGCGCACGGCCTGGGTCAGGCGGGCATCGTCCGGGCTGGGTTGCGTGTTGCCCGAAGGGTGGTTGTGCACCAAGGCCAGTTGCGTGGCGCGTGCCAGGAGAGCCTCACGCAGGATGGTGCGCACGTCCGCCGTGGTCTGGTCCAAGCCGCCACGGCTGATGCGCACCTTGTCGATGACGCGCGCGGCCTGGTTGAGCAGCAGCACCCAAAATTCCTCCGTGGCGAGGTCGCACAGCAGGGGGTGGAACAGTTCGTAGATGTCCCGCGACGAGCGGACGGCGGGGCGTTCGGGCCGTTCCTGCAGCGTGCGCCGCTTGCCCAGTTCCAGGGCGGCCATGATGCTGATGCTCTTGGCGGGACCCAGGCCCTTGAAGCGGGCGAAGTCGCGCACCTGCCACTTGCCCAGACGGTGCAGGTTGTTGCCCGCCTCGGCCAGCACGCGCTGCATCAGGGAGACGGCGCTCTCCTCCGTGTTGCCCGACCCGATGAGGATGGCCAGCAGTTCGGCGTCGGTCAAGGCTTCGGCGCCCTTCTGCATCATTTTCTCGCGCGGGCGGTCTTCCTCGGCCCATTGGTTAATGTTGAGTTTATTCATTGGTTGTCAGGATTTATCTAAAGGTCATTTCTTAGGGATAACGATTCGTAACAAGCTGGTTTCCAGTGACCCTGTCCAGGTATGCCTGCGAGCGTGCTTAGGCATGCCTGCGTCCGTGCTTTCGGGCTGCTGCGCCCGCGCTTGCAGGTACGCCTAAGCGCAGCGCGGGATGTCCGCTGGGCAGGCTATGGGGCGATGTCCTTATTTATTTATAAAAATTATGCTTGAACGCCTCGAACTCGTCCTTGCCCCGCACGCAACGCCTCCACCAGGCGCGCCAGAAGCCCGTGCCGTAGCCGATGAGTTGCACGTAGGCTGCCGCCACGGACAGCAGGCCGATGCGCAGGCTGCGGTTCCGGACCGTGCTATCTGTGCACACCAGCAAAGCGTAGAGCACCAGCGGCGCCAGCGACCAGGGGCACACCGCCGTGCCAAGCAGCAGCACCGCCGTGCCCAGGGTGAACGCGCCGGGCAGCAGATGGACCACCTTCAGCGAGTCGGGGTATTTCTTGTAGAGGTTGATGCGCGCGATGCCCGAGTTGTGCACCTGCTTGAAAAACTTACGCAGGTCCGTCCGCCGCTTGTGCCACACCCACGCTTCGGGGAACAGCCGGCAGCGGTAGCCCCCGCGAAAGATGCGGATGCTGAAGTCGATGTCCTCGCCGAAACGCATCCGGGAAAAGCCGCCCAAGGCCCGGTAGACCTCGCGCCGCACGCCCATGTTGAAGCTGCGCGGATAGAACTTGTCCATCTTCTTCTTCCCGCCGCGGATGCCGCCCGTGGTGAAAAACGACGTCATGGAGTAGTTGATGGCCTTCTGCATCGGGGTGAACGACGGGTGCGCCCGGTCCGGCCCGCCGAAGGCGTCGCACGGCTCGCGCTGCAGTTCGCGGTCGATGGCCTCCAGGTAGCCCGGCGGCACGATGCAGTCCGAGTCCAGGATGAGGAGGTAGTCGCCTTGCGCCCGTTCGGCGGCATAGTTGCGGGTCTGTCCGGGGCCGGAGTTGGGTTTGGTGAAGTAGCGCAGGTCCAGCAGGCCGGCGTAGCGGTCCGCCACGTCGCGGCAGGGCAGTGACGAGCCGTCGTCCACCACGATGACCTCGAAGTCGCGCCGGGTCTGCTCCGTGAGGCTCTGCAGCAGTTCGTCCACTTCGTCGGGACGGTTGTAGACGGGGATGAGGAAGGAGTATTTCATTTTTGGATATATTGCTTGTCGGGGGACAAAGATACGGGTTTGCACGCTTATCTTGTCTGACTCTCCTCGTTTTTTGCGGTGCGGACAGAAAAAAACGGTGACTGGGCGGCACAATGATTAAAAAAGTCATATATTTGCAAAACATATTAACGTAAGTCCGGGCTTGTGCCCGGGCTGTAATCATACCTATTTATATATGCGATATTCTATCTTGGGAATGCTCCTCTTCTTCGTGGGGTGGGCGTTTGCGGGAAATGTCACGGAGCAACAGGCCCGCCGGGTGGCGGTGGCTTTTTTTCAGTCGGCTCCACAGACCCGCGTTTCCGAATCGGACCTCCGGCTGGTCCGCGACAGTGAAGGCACGTTGACGCGCTCCGGTGGTGCGGCTCCGGCTTACTATGTGTTTGACAATGCGTCCGGTGGCGGCTTCGTCATCGTGTCCGGCGACGATGTGGCCAGCCCCGTGCTGGGCTATTCGTTCACGGAAGAATTTCCGCAGGGCACGTTGCCGCCCAACGTGCAAGACTGGCTGGACGGCCTGCGCGAGGAAATCAACGCGGCCCGGCGCGGCGGGGTGCTGCCCGAGGAGGCCGTGACCCGCGCTTGGCAGGATACCCGGTCGGGCGATGTGGTGGTGGACTTGGAAACCGCCCGTTGGGACCAAGGCGACCCCTACAACCAGCTCTGTCCCATCTACAGCGGCCAGCGCACTTATACGGGATGCACCGCCACGGCGTTGGCCATCATTATGCGCTACCACCAATGGCCGGAGAAAGGCGTGGGCACGCTTCCCGCATATATTACGGAATCCTTTTACATCCGCATACCGGCACTGCCACTGGGACACGCCTACGACTGGGACAATATGCCCCTGGACTATGGACCCAGATCCACCGCTGAACAAGAAGAGGCGGTAGCCACGCTGATGCGCGACTGTGGCTATATGCTGGAGTCGGACTACGGCACGAACGCCAGCGGGGGAACCGGGGCATACGTGGATGCCGTCCTCCGGGTGGCCGAATACATGGGTTACGACAAGGCGATACGCTGCGAGATGCGCGACTCGTATACCTCCGGCGAATGGTACGACCTGATGCAGGCCGAACTGGACAGCCGCCGCCCGGTCCTGTACACCGGTTCGAGCGAAGGGGGTGGCCATGCCTTTGTGCTGGATGGCTATACCACCGACAATTACTATTCCGTCAACTGGGGTTGGAGTGGCTATTGCAACGGCTACTTCCTGCTGTCCGCCCTCGACCCCGAAGGGCAAGGAGCCGGTGGCGGTTCTGGTTCTTACAACTATGGTCAAGTGGCTGTGGTCGGCATGCAGAAAGATCAGGGGGGAGAGTACGTGGAGAATATCCGTTTCAGTCCCAACGAGATAGACGGGGTCATGTACAACGGATTCATCATCCAGGGCACCGTCAGCCAGAATACGCCTTTCACCTTTGGAGCCGGACTGTTCACCAACATGAGCGCACAGTCCTTCACTGGCGAGATCCTATTTGCCGTGGCCGACAAGACCGGGCAGATTGTGGAAGAATTGGCAGTAACCCCGCTGGAAGAGGTGGAACCTTTCTATGGCGTTTACATCAAGCTGGGAGCTTCCCTGACCGTTACCGTTCCCATTGAGAAAGGCTATCGCCTCTGTGCCTATTTCCGCAGTGAGAAGACGCCGGAGTGGACGCTGATCCGGGGCAACGATGAGGAGGGCTGTGTGTGGGAGTACATCTTGCTGGACGAATACACCATCGAGCAGAGCACTTCGTTCACCTATAACAAGAACGACCGCAAGATATATCTCACCGTGAGCAACGGCATCAACGTTTCTCTGGCGGATGCCAACGGCAAGGACTACGACCGGGTAATCCGCCGCGAGGGCACGTTGGTCACTGTCAATGCCATCCTCTTGCCCGCGGGCACCTATACGCTGACTTTGCAGCGCGGCGGCGAGCAGAAAGACCTGCGCTTCACGATAGGCAAGGCCCAATGATGAAAGCAGGGAGATTATTCACCTTTATTTAATGAATGATGATTATGAAGAAATATAGTTGGATGCTGCTGGCCGGCCTGTTCATTGGGCTGGCGGCTTGTTCGGACGACAAGAATAACGATACGCCCGCGCAGACACCGAGCATCACCGTGGAAGAAGAATGGGAATCCGGCCAAATCCTGTTTGGGAGCACGACCGGCAGCCAAGTGGTACATTTCACCACGAACGTGGCCTGGACAGCCGAGGCCGACCAGGAATGGTGCAAAGTGCAGCCCACATCGGGTAATGCGGGCGACGTGTCTGTGACCATCACGCTGGAGGAGAACACAGGGTATGACGAACGCAACGCCTCCTTTGTGCTGACGGCAGGCACGGCCAAGAAGAGTTTCAAGATTGTGCAGAAGCAGAAAGACGCCTTGATGGCCACCTCCAGTACCGTGGAAATGGACGCCGCGGGCGGGAACTTTACTGTAGAGATGCAGAGCAACCTTTCGTTTGATTATGAGATAGACGGCGCTGCAACAACTGCATGGATTGCCCCTGTGGAGACCAAGGGCTTGACCACAACGCGCCTGCAATTCAGCGCGCAGCCCAATGACACCGGGGAGAAACGCGAGGGGAAAATCGTGTTCCGCGCCGGCGAGCTGAGCGAAACGGTGACGGTCTATCAGGCGGCAGCCGACACGTCCACGCCCACGCTGGTGCTGACCCAGAATGAATACACCGTGGGCAGCGACGGCGAGGAGATTGTCATCGAACTGAAGAGCAATGTGGAGTATGAAATGGTCATGCCCCAGGAAGCCGACTGGCTCAGCGAGGTGGTCACGCGCTCCATGTCCACCTATACCCGCCGGATACTGGTAGCGCCCAATGACGGCTACGACTTGCGCGAGGCGGACATCCATTTTGTCAACGAGAGCGAGGGCATAGACGAGGTGGTGCACATCATCCAGGTGCAGAAAGACGCCATCTTGGTGGCCAAGCAATCCTATCCCGTGGGGGCGGAAGCCGGCCAGTTGGATTTTGTGGTCAACACGAATGTGGATTTTGAGGTTTCCGTGTCGGCCGGTTGGATCCGGCAGGCGCCGCAGACGCGCGGGCTGGTCGAAGTTCCTTTGAGCTTCATCTACGATGCCAATACGGGCGGGGAGCCCCGCGAGGCTGTCATCAAGCTGTCGGCAGAGGGCGTAGAGCAATCTGTCACGGTGTTGCAGGAAGGCGAGAAAGTAATCAGCCGGGTCAGCATCGTGCATAGTGGACTGACCTTCACGGCCCCCCTGATTACCGGTTCGTTCTTTGCCGACGGGGTCATCTCTTGGGGCGATGGCACCAGCGAGGAATACAGCGAGGAGGCTTCCCACACCTATCAGGATGAGAACGCACATACCGTGGTGATAGAATCCGTGGGCGCCGAGGAAATCACCCTGCCTGACCTGGTAGGCGTTTCCGAAATAGACTTGTCTGGCTTCTGACCAGAGAAAAAAATCCCCGGGCGCGCCTCACGGCGCACCCGGGGAAACAGTCTAATCTTTCACTTTTTTGTTATGCCATTATTTTTAAGGTTTCATGTTATGCTTTCACGCGGCTGACGTAGGAACCGTCGCGCGTGTCGATTTCGATCATCTCGCCTTCGTTGATGAAGAGAGGCACGCGAACCGTGGCGCCGGATTCCACCGTGGCAGGCTTCAGCGTGTTGGTGGCCGTGTCGCCTTTCAGGCCCGGTTCGGTGTAAGTCACCTTCATCTGAACCTTGACGGGTACTTCGGCATAGAGCACGGTCTCCGTGGAGGCGTCGGACACGACATCCACCACCATGCCTTCCAGCAGGAAGTCCACGCCGTTGATGAGGTTATGACCGATGGGGATTTGTTCGAAGGTCTCCTGGTTCATGAAGATGTAGTCTTCGCCTTCCTTATACAGATACTGGTGCGGGCGGCGTTCCACACGCACGTCTTCCAGCTTCTCGCCGATGTTGAAGCGACGCTCCAGCACGTAGCCGTTCACCACGTCTTTCAGCTTGGTGCGCATGAAGGTGTTGCCTTTGCCGGGTTTCACATGCAGGAAGTCGATGCAGAAGTAGAGTTTGCCGTCCATGCGGATGGCAGTTCCGATTTTAATGTCTTGAGCATTAATCATACGTTATTCTATATTATTATGTTAGTATTGTCCGTTTCCGGAAGCGGGCGATGGACTTTGTCCGCTTTTCGGCTGCAAAAGTAATGCAAATCAGTAAAAAACGCAAAAGATTTGAGAGAAAATGAGTTATCCCTTTGGTTATTTCGCGAAAACTCCCTACTTTTGCAGCCCGAATTGCAGAGAATAATAACATAAAAAAGATACAGCAATGAAAAGAACATTCCAACCCTCCAACAGAAAGAGAAGAAACAAGCACGGTTTCCGTGAGAGAATGGCCACTGCCAATGGCCGTCGCGTATTGGCTGCCCGTCGCGCCAAAGGCCGCAAGAAGCTGACCGTATCCGACGAATACAACGGCGTGAAGGCATAAGCGCGGAATCCGCCTGAACAAGACAAGAGCCGCCCGGCATCGCAGTGAGTGCAGTGCCGGGCGGCTTTTTTGCGTTAACCTAACCTTAACGTAACCTTAACCTTCCGCCTCCCCAAGCCGCCCTATCTTTGCAGTGTCAAAAGGACAAAGAAGTAAAACAAAAATAGTATAAACCCATTAAAACCAGTACGATTATGAAAACTTTAGTCATGTCATTTGTCATTGCAGCCGCCGGATTGTTCAACAGCGCATTTGCCGGAAACACAGTTCAACAACGCTTCGCCTACAACACCGATACGGACAGCACGGGCGCCGAGATGCAGTATGTATATAAGGTGTCCGCGGACGGCCAGTACCTCCGCCACCACCTGCAATACCGCTGCACCTACGACAGCCAACGCAGACTTTTGACGAAGGAAATCCTTCGCTGGGACGCCGCTTCCGCCAAGTATTGCCCCGCCTACGCCCTGCACTATGCCTACGAGGGCGATGCCGTCACCGTGGAGTGCGCCCTTTGGAGCCGGCACGACCAGGCTTATACGGATGTCCGCGAGAAGGCCGTCTATGCCGCCGATGCCCTGGGATTAACCTACCAGGCTTACGAATACGATGCCGATGCGGACGCCTGGCGCCTGACCGGGGAGCACGAGGTGGATGCCGCGCTGCTGGCAGAGAGATAAGCCACTGTATAAAAATAGGAGAGGGATTCCTTGGCGCGGGCCGGGGAATCCTTTATTTTTGCACCGCTAATGAAGGAGTATCCGATGAAGACAAAGACAATGATATTGCTTTCGGTATGCGCGTTGGTCGTCCTTTGCCAAGGAATAGGGGCGGGATATGCCTATCATTCGTTGAAAGAAAAAGCCGATGTGTCGCTGAAGGCCGCTTTCCGGAAGGCATTTGACACGTTGGTGGACGAACAGGTCAATGCCTTGCCCTATCCCGACGGCACCGTCACCCACCTGATTTATACGCCTGCCGACTCTCTTTACCGGCAGGACGAAGAACTGTTCAGCTTCTATACCTCCCAGCAGACGTCTGCCATCCTGCAAGATGCCTATGGGCAGCCGGAAATGTCGCTCGACTCCCTGCGCCGGAGGTTGGAGAGCGAACTGCACTATGACGGCGTGGAGGGCGAGGTCAGCATCCGAAAGTTCAATGCCCGCACAGGAGAAACCTTGCAATGCGTGCCCGATGCGTCCGAAAACCGCGCTCCCGGCCTGCACGTCTCTTCTGAACCTGCTTATTTGCACGAAGCCAAAGGCACAGCGGTGGAAGCACGGCTCGTCCAGCCCTTCTACAAGGGATACATGGGGCGGATGCTCTTGTTCTATGCGATGACATTGCTGCTTGCCTTGGCAGTCATCATTCCTTTTGTCGTCCGTATGCGCAGGTTGCAGCGGGAGCAAGCGGCCATCGACGGGCAGCGGCGTGAGTTTTATGGACAGGCCAAGGAGATGGAAATGCCTGTCCGCCGGATGAAGGACGATTTGGACGCCGCCCGGTGGACGCAAGCCCGCGAGACGGCGCAACGGTTGCTGACCGCCACGGAAGCGACCTTGACGCACGCCAAGCAGAAGGATGCCCGGGCACATCGGAGCCGTCCGGCCGCTTCCCTCTGTTGGCTGGGGCTTGCCTTGGTCAGCTCTCTGCTACTGACTTTTCTTTGGAGCAACTATATCTACCGGGAGCAACGCTTGGCGATGGCGCACGAGGTGCAGGTCTGCTTCGAGGAGGCGTTCGTGAGCGAAAGTGCCCACCGTTATCAACGCCTGGTAGACTCCCTGCCTGAACACCCGCGGGCCCGGACGGCCACGGACTTCTGCTACCGGCAGACCGACACCTTGTTGAAGCGGGGGGACAGCATTTGGATAGGCATGGCGTTCGTCCGGCGGGGCGGTATGAACATGGAGGAAAATGCCCGCGTCCGTCGTGCTTACAACAATCAGGAGATTTTCAAAGATGCCGGTGTCCCTTATGTGCCGCTGGACAGCGTGATGATGGATTCGTTTTTTAATGTGCGTTTGCGGGCGGCGGGGTTGCCGGCGGGGCATATCCGCTTGTCCGACAAGGCTGCCGGAAACATCATCGGGCAAGGGGCAGGTATGTTGCACACCTTTGGGCAGGATATGGTTACTCGGCCCGTGGCCGTGACCACTGACCGAACACGGTGGATGGAAGGCATCGTGCCTTTCCCTGAGACTTTTATTCTCCAATCGGTGTGGTATCTGTTTGTGGCCTTGCGTCTTATCTCCCTGTTGACCTTGGCTTGCATCGTGGGTTTGTGGTACGTGGGGCGGCGTTTGCGCAAGCTGGGGCAATTCCGCGAAGACTTCACCTACTCCATGATACACGACATGAAGTCACCCCTGCAATCCGTCCTGATGGGCGCCCAAATCCTGTCGAGCGGTCGCCTGCCCGAAGGCTCGGAGAAGGCCGTCCGCATCCGCCAAGCCATGACCGACGAGTGCGACCACCTGCTGACCCTCTCCAACCGTGTAGTCACCCTGACGCAGATGGAGCGCGGCGAACTGGAATTGCACCGGACGGATATCCCTTTGCGCCCGCTGCTGGAAGACCTGGCCGCCAAGTTCCGCCTGAAGGCTCCGAAGCCCGTCTCCTTCGACATTGCCTGCGACAAGGACTTGCTGGTGAATGCCGATGCCTTCTGCCTGCGCGAGGTGCTTTCCAACCTGATAGACAATGCCATCAAGTACTCCCGCGAGGAGGTGTCCATCCGGCTTTCTGCTGAACTGGGAGCGGACGGGAGCATGTGTATCTGTGTGCGCGACAACGGTATCGGTATTCCTCTGCGTGAACAGCAACGCATCTTCGGCAAGTTCGAGCGCGTGGCATCGGGCAGCCGTACCACGGGGGCTTCCGGCTTCGGCTTGGGATTGAACTTCGTGTGGCAAGTGGTGCGGGCGCACGGCGGCAGGGTGGAGGTGCGGAGCGACGGGCGCAGCTATAGCGAGTTTAGGGCGACTCTTCGTTTCTAAAACCGCTTGGAAAACTTGTCGAAGCCGCTTGAAAACTTCATTTCTAGGCTGAAAATGTATATTTCTAGGCTGGAAATATACATTCTTAGGCTGGAAATATGTATTTCTAGCCTAGAAATCAGGGCTGACGCATTACTTAATAGACTGAGAATCAAATCATGTTAAATAAATTTAGTGATAAGCTTTATTTATAATTGCTATTTTTATACTTTTGCCCATATATCACGTTTAAAAAAAGCAGCCAATGGAAATCATCTCAA
>CASEYC010000092.1 GCA_949292025.1 uncultured Bacteroides sp.
GAAAAAACGGCGGAGCATTTGTCGTCACGCTCCGCCGTTTTCTTATTTGATTTCGATTTCTTCCTTCATGTCTATCTCTTCGTCGTGTTGGTCGTAGAAGACATATTGCAGAAAAGCGAGTTTCTGGTTCGGAATAATCTTGATGCCTAATCCGTACTTCATCTGCCATTTGCGCTTCAGGGACATGATGCCCTGGTTGACGTAGGCGGCGATGTACGGGTGGATGTGTAGTGAGAATTTCTTTATCTTCAACTTATTTACCAGGTAGTCGATTTTGCTCTCCAGCGTATCGGTGAAAAGGATGGAAGGTTTGATGGTACCCTTTCCGAAGCAGGTGGGGCAGGTCTCCTCCGTGTTGACGTCCATGGCCGGACGCACGCGCTGCCGGGTGATTTGCATCAGCCCGAATTTGCTCAACGGCAGGATGTTGTGCCTTGCCCTGTCTTTCTGCATGTTCTGGCACATGCGTTCGTAAAGCTTCTGGCGGTTTTCGGCCAGGTTCATGTCGATGAAGTCCACGACGATGATGCCTCCCATGTCCCTCAGCCTCAGTTGGCGTGCCAGTTCGTCGGCGGCTCCCAGGTTTACTTCCAGCGCGTTGGCCTCCTGCCCGTTGGCATTCTTGGTGCGGTTTCCGCTGTTCACGTCCACGACGTGAAGCGCCTCGGTATGCTCAATAATCAGGTAGGCACCGCTTTTGTAGGAAACAGTCCGTCCGAACGAGGACTTGATTTGCTTGGTGATGCCAAAGTTGTCGAAGATGGGGAGTTTGCCCTTGTACAGCTTCACGATGTTGGCCCGTTCGGGGGCGATGAGCGTGACGTAGTCCTTGATTTCGTGGAATACGGCTTCATTGTTCACGTGTATGCTCTCGAAGGAGGGGTTGAACAGGTCGCGCAGCAAGCCTACGGCGCGGCTGGTCTCCTCGTAGATGAGGGTAGGGAACTTGGTGGCCTTCTGGATTTTCACCACAGCGTCTTCCCAGTGTTTGACCAGGACTTTAAGCTCTCCGTCGAGTTCGGCCACGCGCTTGCCTTCGGCCACCGTGCGGACGATGACGCCGAAGTTCTTGGGCTTGATGCTCATCAGCAACTGCTTGAGGCGTGCCCGTTCTTCGCTCGACTTAATCTTTTGGGATACGGAAACCTTGTCGTTGAAAGGGATGAGGACCAGGTATCTTCCGGCAAAGGATAGCTCGGAAGTCAGTCGCGGCCCTTTGGTCGAGATGGGTTCCTTGACGATTTGCACCACCACTTCCTGTCCCACCTTCAGGGTGTTGGACACGGTGCCGTCCTTTTCCAGGTCGGGGAGGATGGAGGCTTTGGTGATAGGGTTGAGTTTCTTCTTGTCGCTTAAAGTCTGCTTGATGTATTTTTCCAGAGAGTTGAATTGGGGACCTAAGTCCTGGTAGTGAAGAAAAGCGTCTTTCTCATAACCCACGTCCACGAAGCAGGCATTCAAGCCGGGCATCAGCTTGCGGATGCGGCCCAAATACATGTTGCCCACGGAGAAGGAGATGTTCCTTCCCTCGCTTTGGAGTTCCACCAGGCTCTTGTCTTCCAGCAGGGCGATGGTGACTTCCTTGGGCTGTACGTCTACAACGAGTTCGTTTGTCACAATAGTTTTACGCTTTAGATGAATCTTTCCGGCTGCCGCCCCGTGGGCTTGCAGCTCGCATTGCTTCTTAAACAAAGAACAAACCCGCGGGGTGTTTTTCTCCACAAGTTTGTTCTTTATAGGTCTGTCAGACTAAGATTTACTTTTTGCTTTTGTGTCTGTTCTTTCTCAGTCTTTTTTTACGCTTGTGCGTTGACATTTTATGTCTTTTTTTCTTCTTACCGCTAGGCATAGTTCTTAAAATTTTATGGGTTAATACTAATGTTATTTATTTTTTCACTGAAAGAGTGAAAGTCTTGGCAGGTTTGAAAGCCGGGATGTTGTGCTCCGGAATGATGATGGTTGTATTTTTGGAGATATTTCGAGCTGTCTTTTGTGCTCTCTTCTTCACAATGAAACTGCCAAATCCACGGAGGTACACGTTCTCGTCTTTTGCCAAAGATGTCTTAACTGCTTCCATGAACGCTTCAACGGTTGCAAGCACTGTGACCTTGTCAATTCCGGTGTTCTTAGTAATTTCGTTTACAATATCAGCTTTAGTCATTTTTCTTTAAAAAAAATATTATTACTAATGGGTTCCTAATTTTTTGGACTGCAAATATATAGCTTTTCCGTGTCTCTGAAAAATATATTTCGGACTATTTTTGCAAAAAGTGGCTAATGCCTGCGTCCAGGTATCTATTTGGCAATCTGAAGTCCCCCTTTATGTTGCCAAAGAGGCACTTTGGCACGCCCAAGAGGGACTTTTGGCGCGGGCAATGTTTGGCGGAGTCCGTGGATTTATTTTTCCAACAAATCTTTCAGGAAGGCGTCCAGTTCTTCGTCCAGTCCTTTCAGCAGTTCGTCGTTCAGCAGCAGGGTGTCGTCGTCCATCAGCAGGAGGTCGGCGATGGTCTCGCGGTCTTCGTCCACCTGCACGAAGGAGTAGGGCTTCATCAGGGTCAGCTTGTCGAAGTCGCCCGCCGTCTTCATCGTGTTCAGCACGGAGGAGAGGATGCGCCCGGCTTCGGCCTGGAAGTTGTCGCCCTCGTAGTTGGTCCATTCATTGATGGTGGCGGTGGCCAGGGGCGCATCGTCATCGTCGAAGACTATCAGCTCGCCAGACACGGGATTGGCCTGCAAGTGTATGTCCGACACGATGTTTTCTTCGCATCCGCGATACTTGCCGACGGCCTGGCCGATGGCTTTTTCTAGCTGTGATAAAGAGGATTGGCTGAGTTTCATAATCGTTTTGCTTTAATTGGCTTCAAAGGTACGGAATATTTGGGAAATAACCGCGTGAAAACGGTTTAATTCCCTTGAATTTGGGGCTCCTCCCCGAACCGCTGCATCTGTGCGTCCAGCCGGGCGACACCCTGCAGGCGCTCTGTCAGTTCCTGCCAATAGCTGTAGGCGAACATATAATAGGAAAGGTCGTTCTCGGATTCGGTTCTTTCCACCCGTTGCTTGGCGAGCTTCACCGCTTTCTCCGCCCAGCGGGTGGCGGCGGCGATGCTGTCCTGCATCTCATAGCCGAGGGCGATGTTGCAGGCGGCGTATATCTGTTGTTTGCCTTTCTTCTGCGCATAGTGGCGTTTCCAGAGTGCGATGGCTTCCGGCCAGTTGTCTTCGCGGACGTAGACGGCAGCGTCGCGCATGTCCACCGAATCGCCCGTGAAGAGGTAGCGTTGGGCCGTCCGCCAGTGGGGCAGGAGATAGCGGACCGGGGTGGTGCCTGCAAAGCGGGAAGCCTCATCTATCAGTTCGTCCTTCGGGATGGAGCGGGCTTGCAGCTCGCCTTCGCTGGCACTCACCTCTTCCCAGAAGATGCTGTCGGTGCTCTGGATGGTGGTGAGGGCGCCGTTGCGGTTGGGCAGGTAGACGCTGAAGGTGGGGAAGACCTTGACGTCCGTGGTCTCGTAATAGGCGTTGATGTCCGGCAGGCGGTTGACCCGTCGCAAGGAGCGCAGTTGCACGTTCTCAAGGGCCACGAGGAAGTCCACGTCCAGGTCGCGGGACAGCCGGTTCACCTCCGCGCGGGACAGGGCGCTTTCGCGGGGCGTCAAGTCGTGGGCACGCAGGGCGGAGTCGCAGATGATGACCTCGTCGAAGTAGTTTTCGGCGGCCAGCGCTTCGGCCAGTGCTTCGGTGGCCAGGCGTGCGTCGCCCAGGTAGTATTCGGTCTTCCGGCGGATTTCAAGTTTGTCCTTGGGCGGCTCCTGGTCTTCCGGCATACGGGCGGCTTCGGGCGAGGCCGACATGTTGTTCACCACGCCCACCCGCCTCAACGAAGCGGGGAAGCTGACTTCGGCGGGCAGCATGTAGTCGATGGAGAGCGGCTGGACGCTCTGGCAGGCGGTGGCCAGCCAAAGGAGGGCCAACAGGGGATAAAAACGGTTTCTTTTCATATTCGTTACTATATTATTAGGTATGGGCGTCGCAACTACCCGGTTGCGGGTGTCGCAACTACTCGGTTGCGGGTGTCGCAACTACTCGGTTGCGGGTGTCGCAACTACTCGGTTGCGGATGTCGCAACTACCCGGTTGCGGGTGTCGCAAGTTTTTCGTCGGACAAAATTACGTTTTTGTGCGGACAAACAAAAACCCCGAACCGTTAAAAACCGTTCGGGGGCTGATTATTTGCGTCCGGGCGAGGGTCAGAGGCCTCTTCCGTGGCAGTTCTTATACTTCTTTCCGCTTCCGCAGGGGCAGGGGTCGTTGCGGCCTACGGTCTTCTGGGCGCGGATGGGTTCGCGCTTGGGCTTCTCGCGGGTGTCCTGTGCGGCGGCAGCCTGCTGGTTGGGGTCGCTCAGTTCCTGCTTCTGCTCCTGATACTTGCTCATGTCCTGGCGTTGCTCGGGGGCTGCCTGGCGCACTTCCTGCGGCTCGCGCACGGGGATTTGTCCGCGCATCAGGATGGAGATGGTCTGGTTGTTTATCTTGTCCACCATGGCGTCGAACAGGTTGACGGACTCCAGCTTGTAGATGAGCAGCGGGTCTTTCTGTTCGTAGCTGGCGTTCTGCACGGAGTGCTTCAGTTCGTCCAGTTCGCGGAGGTTCTCTTTCCAGGCCTCGTCGATGACGTGGAGCAGGATGGCTTTCTCGAAGGACTTCACCACATCCTTGCACTCGCTCTCGTAGGCGGCCTTCAGGTTGCACGAGATGTTGTAGACGCGCTTGCCGTCGGTGATGGGGATGAGGATGTTCTGGTAGAAAGCACCCTGGTTCTCGTACACCTGCTTGATGACGGGGTAGGCAATCTGTGCCATGCGGTCCGTCTTGCGCTTGAACAGCTCCATGGCGGAGGCGAAGGTCTTGTCGGCCAGGACTTCCTTCTTCTCGTTGCGGAATTCCTCTTCGGTGAAGGGCGGCTCCATGGCCAGGGTCTGCAGGATGTCCATCTTGGCGTTCTCGTAGTCCGGGGCACCTACGGCGTTGGCGCAGCGGTCCCAAATCATGTTCACGATGTCCATGCCGATGCGTTCGCCCATCAAGGCGTGGCGGCGCTTGGTGTAGACCACGGTGCGCTGCTTGTTCATCACGTCGTCATACTCCAGCAGGCGTTTGCGGATGCCGAAGTTGTTTTCCTCCACCTTCTTCTGGGCGCGCTCGATGGACTTGGAAATCATGCTGTGCTCAATCATCTCGCCTTCCTTGAATCCCAGCTTGTCCATCACGCTGGCAATGCGTTCGGAGGAGAACAGGCGCATTAGGTCGTCTTCCAGCGACACGAAGAACACGGACGAACCCGGGTCTCCCTGACGTCCGGCACGTCCACGCAACTGGCGGTCCACGCGGCGTGACTCATGGCGTTCCGTGCCGATGATGGCCAGACCGCCTGCGGCTTTCACCTCGGGGCTGAGTTTGATGTCGGTACCACGGCCGGCCATGTTGGTGGCGATGGTCACGGTGCTGCTCTGTCCGGCCTTGGCCACGATTTCGGCCTCCTTCTGGTGCAACTTGGCGTTGAGCACGTTGTGTGGAATCTTGCGCATGTCCAGCATCTTGCTCAGCATCTCGGAGATTTCCACCGACGTGGTGCCCACCAGGACGGGGCGTCCGGCCTGCACCATCTTCTCGATTTCCTCGATGACGGCTTTGTATTTCTCGCGCTTCGTCTTGTAGACGCGGTCGTTCATGTCGATGCGGGCGATGGGGCGGTTGGTGGGGATGACCACCACGTCCAGCTTGTAGATGTCCCAGAACTCGCCGGCTTCCGTCTCGGCCGTACCGGTCATGCCGGACAGCTTGTGGTACATGCGGAAGTAGTTTTGCAGGGTGATGGTGGCGAAGGTCTGCGTGGCGGCTTCCACCTTCACGCCTTCCTTGGCCTCGATGGCCTGGTGCAAGCCGTCGGAGTAGCGGCGGCCCTCCATGATGCGGCCCGTCTGCTCGTCCACAATCTTCACCTGCCCGTCGATGACCACGTATTCATCGTCCTTCTCGAACATCGTGTAGGCTTTCAGCAACTGGTTGATGGTGTGCACGCGCTCGGACTTGATGGCGTAGTTGGTCAGCAGGGCGTCCTTCTTGGCCAGACGTTCCTCGTCGGTCAGGTTGGTCTCGTTCTCCAGGGCGGAGAGTTGGGCGGTGATGTCCGGCAGGACGAAGAATTCGGGGTCTGACATCTTTCCGCTGATGAGGTCCACGCCCTTGTCGGTCAGGTCCACGCTGTTCAGCTTTTCCTCGATGACGAAGTAGAGCGGGTCTGTCACCTCGTGCATGCGGCGGTTGTTCTGCTCCATGTAGATTTCCTCGGTCTTCAGCATGCCGGCCTTGATGCCCTGTTCGCTCAGGAACTTGATGAGGGCCTTGTTCTTGGGCAGGCACTTGTGGCTGCGGTAGAGGGCGAGGAAGCCTTCTTCCTGCTGCTTCTTGTCGTCCGAGGCGATGAGCCGCTTGGCGTCGGCCAGGTATTGCGTGGCCAGTTTCTTCTGGGCTTCCACCAGACGCTCCACGAAGGGCTTCAGTTGCTCGAACAACTGGTCGTCTCCCTTGGGCACGGGACCGGAGATGATCAGCGGCGTGCGGGCATCGTCAATCAGCACGGAGTCCACCTCGTCGACGATGGCGTAGTTGTGCTGGCGTTGCACCAGGTCCTTGGGACTGATGGCCATGTTGTCGCGCAGGTAGTCGAAGCCGAATTCGTTGTTTGTGCCGAAAGTGATGTCGGCCAGGTAGGCCTTGCGGCGGGCGTCGGAGTTGGGCTGGTACTTGTCGATGCAGTCCACGCTCAGGCCGTGGAACATATAGAGCGGTCCCATCCACTCGGAGTCACGCTTGGACAGGTAGTCGTTCACCGTCACCACGTGTACGCCGTTGCCGGTCAGGGCGTTGAGGAATACGGGCAGGGTGGCGACGAGCGTCTTACCTTCACCCGTGGCCATTTCGGCTATCTTGCCTTTATGCAACACGACGCCGCCGAAGAGCTGCACGTCGTAGTGTACCATGTTCCATGTCACCTCGTTGCCGCCTGCCTGCCAGTGGTTGACGTAGATGGCCTTGTCATCCTCGATGCGGACAAAGTCCTTGGTGGCGGCCAGTTGGCGGTCGAAGTCGGTGGCTGTAACCACGATTTCCTCGTTCTCCGTGAAGCGGCGTGCTGTGTCCTTCACGATGGCAAAGGCCGTAGGCAGCACGTCATCCAATGCCTTTTCATAGAGGTCCAGTATCTCTTTTTCCAACTTGTCGATTTGGTTGAAAAGTTCTTCGCGGTCTTCCAGCTCGGTGCTTTCCACCTTTGCTTTCAGTTCGTCCACTTTGGCCCGTTGTTCGGCTGCCGAGTTGCGGATGTAAGCCTTCAGTTCCTCCGTCTTGGCACGCAGGGCGTCGTTGTCCAGCTTCTGTATTTCCGGATAAACGGCTTTCACCTTGTTCACCCACGGCTGAATCTCTTTCATGTCGCGCGTGGACTTGTTGCCGAAAATCGAGCTTAAAATCTGATTGAATCCCATTCTTGTATATTATGTGTTATTATTATTACTGATTGATTGGCGCACAATGGCGAATTGCGCGGCAAAGTTACTTAATTCCTTGCAGATAACCTGCATCCGGATGGTTATAATCGTGTGAAAAATATGTTTAGAGGTCGAGAGAAGCCTCCGTGCAGGCATTTGGCGCCCGGATGCGCATCGCTCCGGCCAGGGTGGGGGCAATGCGTGTGGCGTTGACGGGGATGCGGACGGTCTCCGCGCCGATGCCTGTGCCCAGCAGGATGAGCGGGGTGGGGACATTGGCGGCACGCACGGTGTGTTGGACGCTTCCGTCCTCGTGCATGAGGGTCCATCCCGGCAATATCTCGATGAGCAGGTCTCCTGAGCGTTGGCGATGGAAACCCTTGCGGATGAGGCCCGTCTTGGGCGACCATGAGCCCAGCAGGAGCCGGTTTGCCGAGTAGACCTCGTTCACTCCGCTGAACTGGACGAGGAACCCGGCGGCTTTCTCCTGCACGTCGGCCAAGTCCAACTGTTTGTCTTCTATGAGTTTATGATTGAGGTAGATTTGTTGGTCGTAGTAGGCCTCCACATACTGTCCCTCGCCGTAGGTGGCCATCAGGAACATATTGAGCAAGGTGGCGCAACGGTTGAGGTAGAACTCCCCGCCCGGTATCCGGTAGAGGGAATGGTCGGGGGTGCCGTTGTCCACATATCCCGTGGATGCCACGCAAAACAGGACATTTTGCAAGCCTATCTTCCGCTCCAGCATGTCCAGCAGGCGGGCCAAACTGCCATCCAGGCGGGCATAGATGTCCTGCATCTCCATGGCTTGCGTGCCTGTGGGCAGCAGGTTGTAGGGACCTGCATAGTAGGTGAGGGACAAGAAATCGGGCACTTGGTCGCGGCCTATCTCGCTCTTGTCCAAGAGGGTTTCTGCCAGGCGGTTGACTTCATCGTTGATGAGCGGCGTGAAGGTCAGCTTGTGGTTCTGGTAGTTGCCCTTTCCCGTGGATTTGTATTTGAAAGGCTCCTTGATTTCCCCCGGCAGGCAAGTGTAACGCTCGGGGGAGTAGAGGGGCGTCCAGACGGCGTTTTTGAGGCGGATGCCGGGCGCGTCCTTGCCGTTGACCTCGTCCAGCCAGTAGGGGAAGTCTTGGTAATAGGTCGTGCCACACCATTTGCCGGTTTGTTCATTGAGCCAGAAAGCGCCGTTGCCCGCATGGCCTGCGCCAAGCACGGCGGCTTCGCGGAAGGGGGCGATGGCGTACACCAAGGCGCGGTTGTCCGTGGCAATCCTCAGTTCGTCGGCCAGCGTGGAGGCCAACAGCTTGGCCGGGGAGGTGCTCTCGTTGGTGTAGTTGCCCATGAATTGGGGGTCGTCCACGCAATTCACCGGGCGGAGGGTCTGCACATCCATCCAGTTCTCGCCGATGATGCCGTTTACTGATGGCGTGCTGCCCGTGTAGAGGGCGGCCAAGGCCGAGGCGCGGTCTACTCCGGCAAAGGGCATCTCGGCATTGGCAAAGACTTTCCCTTCCCGCATCAGACGCCGGAAGCCCTTCTCGCCATACAGGGGTGCGAAGTCCTCCACGTAGTCCGTGCGAAGCTGGTCAATCGTCAGCATCACCACCAAGCGGGGGAGCACAGGCAGAGGTTGAGCCTGCACGCTGCCGAAAGTCAGCATCAATATGGAAGTTATCAGTCCTTTTTTCATCTTCTATTTCTTTTTACTCCGACAAGGTGAGCCAAGCTCCTTGTCCACAAACAGAGTGCCAAAGGTACGACCGTTGGCGGAAACTCTTGCGGAAATGCGCCCCAAAACATCATAAATAAAGTTAATATGATGAGATTGGCCGTCTGATAAAGGCTAAGCCTCCCTCTTCGCTCCTTGTACACCACCTCTGCAAGCCCCAACAAGTGCAGGGGATGGAAGACAAAGAGCAGGTAGTTGGGACTCATGCACGGGTGTTGGGAAAGGAAGGCCAGGAAGGCCAATACGCATCCGGACAATCCCGCCGCACTGAGCCAAAACACGTCCACACCCCACAGCGATTTCCTCCGGCGGAGGCCATGCACCGTGAGCAGCAAAGTCACCGCGAAACAAAGCCAGCCGCAAAGTTCCGGCGTGAGGCCGTCTCCGCGAGACTTTTCCTTGGGCATGGCTTTCACCAATAGGCTTTCTTGGGAAACCAAGGGGCGTTTTTGCCCGATGGAATCCACCACCTGCGCTTGTGTCAGGTCGGCTTGCAACAGGAAGGGCACGAACTGCATCGTCCTCCGGCTGATGGGCTTGTCGGCTTCGCTCCCCAGGCAGAGATCCATGGCCAGGCGCGACCACGGATGGCCTTCGCTATACCGATAGACAAGTTCGCGGAAAGTATGGGCGGTGGGAGCCTCCATGTCCGCGCCGTAATCCACGCTGCCCTCCACGGCTTCCTCCACCTTGTCCCGCGGGCGGGTGGAGCAGTTGTCGTAGAAGAAGTTATAGCGGTAGACGCGGTTCTCCGGCCGGTAATTTTCTTCCAGCAGGGCGATGAGGCGTTCTTTCTCTTCCTGGGTCAGGTTGAGGACTTGTTGCCAGATGTCCCGTCCATAATAATAGTAGGCATGGGCGAAATAATCAGTGCGGCCCTTGTCCAGCCGGTAATCCGTCTCCCCCAGGGCGAAGCGCAGGACGAAGCCTCCCGAGCTGAAGTCGAAGACGCCATAGTTATAGACCACGTCCGTCTTTCGCGTCAGGTTCTCGCACCGGATGGCAGTATGTCCGAAGAGGGTGTAGATTTCTTCGCCCGCCGCGCAGGTCAGGAGGCTGATGCGCAGGGAGTCGCGGGAAGGTAATAGCTTCGCCTCCGCTGATTGGGCTGACAGGCGGAGGGGGAGGAAGGTGCAGAGGAGTACACCTATTAATATAATATGTATGGGCTGTTTCATAATTGTTCTATTAACATTGAAAACAAAATAGGACTCAGTCAAAATAGTCATATCGTTCTGTGAAGAATGATTCGATATCATCCACTAAGTTCGGATGTTCAGTCCAAAAAGCGTTATTGATCAGCATATAGGTACTTTTGTCTGTATTTTCTTTGTGCGTGAAAAACGTTGTGTCAAAATAAGTCGCGACTATTCTTGAATAGAAGCGGAATCTTTTGGTGTATTTTATATCCTCGCCAATACAGTTTGAACCTATGAATCCGAAAGATGCTTTGGGATTTTCTGCGTACACTTTCAACATAATGTTGACGCATGTATTCACAATACGCCTCGGTTCAAATGTGTTCGACATCAGCCTGTATTTGTCTTTGGACAGCCTATGATTCTTCTGAAAGAATTTCACGCCATAAATATGGCATTCATAGCATTCTACACGTACTATATACCACAAATGCGATTTGGTGGATTTGAAGTGATACAAATCCACATATAGCAACCTTTCATCTTCGGGATATTCCCTTTGCAAGTAATGAAAAGGGTATGCGTCAGATAGCAGCATCACAGCAGATAGGGATATACGGGAATTCTTCTGTCTTCAAGTTTTTCCTTGGAAACAGAAGTTAACACAAACTTTTCCTTGCCGGAATCAGAAGACTTGTCCTTCCCGCTACAGATCCCACGGGAAGTTTTCGGGGCCTTCTTGGAATATTTATTGGATATGATGGTTCCCATAAAAACAACTTTAACAAAGTGTTAGACGTTTACAACTGCAAAGGTAAGTGATTCGTGTCAAATAACATAATGTAATGTCGATTTTAAGTCAAATTAGTAGCGCGTTTTAATGAGAATCATATCTAAGTTCTTTATGTCCTTGGCCGTTTTCTAAGATTGCTTTGGCTCTTCGCACCACCTCCTCCGGATAGCCATATACGCGGAGTATCTTGACGGCATTGCCTTGCGCAGTCTTGCCTTTCTGCAATAAGTAGTCGAAGGTCAGGGCTTTAATCATAACAGAAAATCATTTGTTTGTCCGTATTCATGTAAACGGAAGAAAAGCGTTTGAAGAACGGCAATCCGATTATGCTTTTATCCTGCGACAGAGCGATAGTCATATTGTCTATCTCTTTCCCGTTCACCAGGCATTCTTTTCGCATATATTGAGCCATCTCAGAGGGGATATTCCTGAAATTGTAGCACGTGTCCTTTCGCAAGAACTTGGCTTCCAATAGATTTATCTGCTCTTTAGAAAGTATGAGGTCGCTCCTTGTATATCCTGTGTCTATTAAAATATTTTTTAGAAACAGGGAATCCAATTGCAAGTCAGTTTCCCAACGGTTTCCTATCGTCCTGTAGTGGAGGATAATGTCGGCTGAGCGGTCAGGCAGTCGGGATAGATTGTCTATTGCATGTCGGTTAAAATCAATGTGCCAGTTCGACCGATTGATGATGTCCGTTCCCCAAAGTACATTTACACCTTTGGGAGCAAAGGACTGGGGAAGAATGATTACGGGTTGAAATAATACTTCCTTATGTGAAGAGTAGGGGTTTAACCAAAGGTACTTTTTCAGCCTTATGTCATCTCCATGAATGTCCGTCGCTGTTACATGGCAGAAAAAGAAAGCAGAACCGGGTATCGTGTCTGCATATAGCACGGTGATATCCGAGCCGGTATCAAAGGCAATGTCCCTGTCGTTGGCAGAAAATATCAGGCAGTCATCGTCATTGAAGGTTGTATCAACAATGGGAGGAGATTTCTTGCAACAAGCAATGGCAATTCCTGCAATTACTATCATTGCAAGCGATATAGGGATCAGCTTTATCGACTTTCTCATTCTCGGTTATAATGCTTGCTTTCAATTTAAGTGATATAAAACTGCTGCAAAGGTAGCAATTTCCTTCTTGTTCGTTTCTATGTTTCGGATAAATTGGATAGACTAAATGACCGAGATTCGCAGATATGTCGTATCTTTGCGCCCCGTAAATCATAAACAACCTATATGAACGAACAATTCCCATCCGCCCTGCTGGAGCGGGCCGTCGGCGAGTTTGCCAAGCTGCCCGGCGTGGGGCGCAAGACGGCCATGCGCCTGGTGCTGCACCTGCTTCGCCAGGAGCCGGAGACGGTGGAGGCTTTTGCCAACGCCATCACCACGCTGAAGCGCGAGGCCAAGTTCTGCAAGGTGTGCCACAACATATCGGACACGGAGACGTGCCGCATCTGCTCCAATCCCCAACGCGATGCCTCGACGGTGTGCGTGGTGGAGAACATCCGCGACGTCATGGCGGTGGAGGCCACGCAGCAATACCGCGGCTTGTATCACGTGCTGGGCGGGGTCATCTCGCCCATTGACGGCATTGGGCCGGGCGACCTTCAGATAGACAGCCTGGTGGAGCGCGTCAAGGCGGGCGGCATCAACGAGGTCATCCTCGCGCTGAGCACCACGATGGAGGGCGACACCACCAACTTCT
The DNA here is from genome assembly GCA_949292025.1 of uncultured Bacteroides sp. Lineage (GTDB taxonomy): Bacteria > Bacteroidota > Bacteroidia > Bacteroidales > Bacteroidaceae > Bacteroides. The sequence continues at coordinate 12,932 of CASEYC010000092.1, forward strand.
ACATCTACCGCAAGCTGGAGCCGCTGGGCGTGAAGCTGTCCGTCATCGCGCGGGGCATTGCCGTGGGCGACGAGCTGGAGTATGCCGACGAGGTCACGCTGGGGCGCAGCATCGTGAACCGGACGCCGTTCAGCGGGGTGATTTGAGTTAGGAAAATAGGAATTTAGTTTAGGCGCGGATTACGCGGATGGACGCGGATTTATTATTTGTATAATCAATGGAGTCCAGCGTTTTACAGTGAAAAGATTATCCGTGAAATCCGCGTAATCCGCGCCAAAAAACGCCGATAAATTA
>CASEYC010000093.1 GCA_949292025.1 uncultured Bacteroides sp.
GGGGTTCCCGGGGCCCGCAGGGCGGGCAAAGTGGGGAAAGCGAAGGAATCCGGGCGCCCAAGCGCCTCATTCCCAGTCCGTCAGCCTTTCAAGCATCGCCGCTTCCTTTCCGAAAGCGGGTGCAAAGGTAGAGGGTTTGCGGATAACTGCAAAACATTATACCAAGTTTTTTCAAGAATTTATGGAAGTTTTTTCAATACGGGCTGGTTTTCAGCGGGTTAGAGAATGGAATTTCCCGCCCGGGGATCGGAGGGGCGGGAAGGGGGACACCTAATAATATTATGCGCGCGCGTCAGGCGATGCAGGAACTGACGCCGAAGGCGGTGGCGATGGCGCTCAGGACGCCCAACAGGGTCTGAAGGATGAATTTCCAGGTTTCTTTCTTGGTCATGATTTTTTCTTTTTAGGACATAGGAACATAAGAACTTATTTTCTTTTTAGACATAGGAACATAGGGACATATATTTTCTTTTTAGGACATAGGAACATAGGGGCATATATTTTCAGGAGATGGGAACGAATATGTTCCTATGTTCTTATGTCTAAAAATCATGTTCCTATGTCTAAAAATCAGCCGAAGGTGCCATCGTCGCCGCTGCCAGGCTCGCTGCCTCCGCCGGACCCTCCGCCTGCCTCCTCCATGGCCGGGTCGTAGGGCAGCCACTCGATGCCGGTGGGGACGAGGGAGCGCGTGGCGGTGCTGCCCTTGGTCTGGGCACCCTCGCGCTGGGGGACGAACTGGACGCGGATGGCCTCGACCTGCTTCTGGAAGTCGAAGTCGGCTTCGTCGGCGACGCCCTTGGTCTTCAGGGTGTAGCGGAAGGTGCCGAGGCCGTCGAGGCGGACGGACTTGCCCTGCGCCATGTAGTCGGCCATGACGCCGGGCAGCTCGCCGAGGACGGCCATGACGTCGGCGTAGGTGACGGTGCACATCTGGCTGAGACGCTTGGCCACGTTCTTCACGGGGACGGGGTTGCCCACGGTGACGGCGGCGGGATAGTAGACGCCGAACTTTTCGTTGAATGCTTTCTTGTAGAAACTCATAATGTAAAGGTTTTTAAGGGGTTGACTATTCGTTTTTCTGTACGGCAAAGGTACGGACTTGTCCGCCAGGAGCCAAAAAACGGGGCGCGGCAAGAGGGACTTTCCGGGCTGTTCCGCGAGGAAAAGTGAGGGGCTTCGCGAGGCGGTGACAGGTGACAGTTATTTCAACGAGGAAGGAGGGATAGCGGGGCGGATGAGAATTGAAAAGATAGTTTTAATATATATATAATATTATTATATATATATTAAAGTCTAAATGCACTCTTTTCTGCACTGCAAACAAGAGGGGGGAGGTCGTGTGTGTAACTGTCACCTGTCACCGGGTAAAAATAAAAATCGCATATCTGCGTTTTTTTCTTGCATGGAATGTTTTGATTTCCTATCTTTGCATTCAGAAACATCAAACAATAAAAACAATGACCATAGAAGCATTAAAAAATATTTTATCACCACAAACGACCGTGACTATAAAGCTGAACGGGATTAAACCAGAAGACATTTCCCCCTATCTGATTCATCATAAAAGAGGAGAAGATGAATACAGCTTGCATGCTCTCTTGATAGCAATGGGCTTCTACTCTTATGGAGAAGAAGAAGATTTGCTGCCGGAAGACGCAGAGCCCGCTTTTTTTTGCGGCTCGCGTGCCAAAAGGGTAACGTTGGATTATCTCCGAAGGAAAGGACTTTTGAACCGGAAAAACATGTTTGTGAAAGATCTCAAAAACATTGAAGTTGCCTATATTTGCGCGGCCATGTTCAAGCTGTGGGGAGGAAGGTCTCAATGGAAAAAAGCAGAGAAGTGGACCAAGAGATCCGGGCTCAGGGAAAGTTCGAACCAATCCTTAAAAAACCCTGAGATCGAAAAAATCTGCGATGAAATAATACATTTAAACACGAAGCATTTCAAAGTCAAGCCTCGTTGAGGCTCAAAAAAAAATCAAGAAAAACATGGCCTGGCGTAATAAGCGTAATATCCTCGGGTAACAAACTTCCTACCTTTGCCCCGTCAAAGGAACAAAACCAAGTCAATGTCGGCTTGGCGGGCAGTCCTTGACAAATTCAAAATGGAAAAGATTTTCCAGATTGAGAGGTTCCTCAAGCCCCGCTTCTTGAGGACGCCCTACGAGGGCGATGGTGTTTATCCGGCTTTCCGTCCGGTAGTGTTGAACGACGAAGTGACAGGTGACAGGCTCATCGCCGAGTTCGACCCGAACGACGACATCTTCCTGCACAAGGCGGGGGACAGCGTGGTGTGCAAGGTCCGCTTCTTGGTGGGGAAAACTCCTGACGGGCGCCTCTACCAGCGCGTGACGGGCGAAAGCACGTTCTCCTTCGAGGAAGAGCGGGCGTTGTATCTGGACGACAGCGAGGAAGGAGGTGCGCGATGAAAAGGTACCTGGTCATTGAAATCACGGACGAGACCCTGGCGTGCCTGGCCGGAGGCAAGCGCGTGCCAGGCACCATCGGGCTGGCCGCCGACGGCGAAACCGTGGACTTCCACCAGCACTTCCGCTCGAACGCCCCGCGCCCCAAGCGGCGACGGATAGACATCCCCTGCGCGGGGGGAGTGATGAGCCTCTACATTCCGGACACTTTGCTGAACTGACGCCTATGATCGGAATGTTGAAGAATGTGTATGATTCCGTGGTGCAGCCCTGCACCCGGGATCTTTTCCACGGCGTGTTGGACGACCCGCGCGTGGAGGAAAACTGCGCCGCCTTGGCGGAGAACGAGAAAGCGTATGAAGAGGGCCGGAAGACGAAGAAGGAGCACGACGACTGCAAAGCCAAACACAAGAGCCTGTTGCCCCCCTTCCTCCTCCAGGGAATGCCCAAGGACGCCCGGCGCAAGTCGCAGGCGGGATACATCCCCACCGGCCTGGCGATGATGGACTATGACGGCCTGCCCCGTCCGCAGGAATACTTCGAGCAGAAAGTCCGCCCCTTGTTGGAGCGGCCGGACATCCGTATTTGCTGGGTGCACATCACGCCTTCGGGCCGCGGCCTGCGCATCGTGTTCCGCATCCCGTCCGGATGCCCCTCCATCGAGGCGGCGCAACGCTGGATGGGCGAGCAACTGGGCGACCCCTCTTATGACGCCTGCGTGAAGGACATCACCCGCCTGTCTTTCGCCGTGCCCCGGAGATACGTCCTCTACCTGGACGAGGACCTGCTGTTTGCCGAGCCCGAAGCGCAGCCCGAGGCGCAGCCCGAAGCGCAGCCCGAGGCGCCCGCCGCGGCCAGTCCCGCCCCGGCTCCCGCCCCGCAGCCCGAAGCCCCGGGAATGGCCTATCCCGACACCTTCCATGGCGAACGCTTTGCCGACATCGCCCGCCGCTGGCTGACGGCCACGGGCGAAGCCGAGCCCAAGGAGGGCGAACGCCACCAACGGCTGCTGGCGCTGGCCACAGACTTGCGCTACATCTGCGAGAACAACCCCCGCTGGCTATTCCAGGCCATGCCGCGCTACGGCCTGCCGGAGGAGGAGATGAAACGCATTTGCACCTATGCCTGCGAGAAGCACCTGAGCAACTACAGGCCGCGCCGCCTGGAGCAAGCCCTGCGCCCCCGCCCGGAAGACGAGGACCTGCCCGAGCTGCCGGAGAAGCTGCCCGCCCTCATCGCCCTGCTGCTGGGCCCCACGCCGGACATCTACAAAGCAGCCACGGCGCAAGGCCTGTTCCCTGCCCTTGCCACTTACGTCTATCAAGCGTACTTTCCTTACATCGACGGGACGCTGACGGGGCTGGGCCAGATGTGCCTGCTGATGGCCCCGTCCTCGTCCGGCAAGAGTTGCGTGAACGCGGCGACCGACCGGATCCTGGCCCCCATCGCCGCGCAGGACGAGGAGAACCGCCGCATCGAGCAGCAATGGAAGGACGAGGTGAACTCGAAAGGCGCCAACAAGGACAAGCGCAAACGCCCCAAGACGTGCGTGCAATGGGTGGAGCCGGACATGACCAACGCCGTCCTGGTGCAACGGCTGATGGATGCGGGCGGACACTACATCTACACGCGGATGGACGAGCTGAAGCAATTTGACGCCTTGAAGGGAAACGTCAAGACGGACGGACAGTTCACCGCCATGTGCAAGGCGCACGACGAATCGCCCTGGGGGCAAGAGCGCGTGGGCACGATGTCGGTCAGCGGCAGGCCGCGCCTGCGCTTCAACTGGAATGCCTCCACCACCATCGGCCAGGGCAAGGCTTACTTCAGGAAAGTGCTGATCGACGGCCCGCTGACACGCCTGTCGCTCTGCACCATCCCCGACCAAGGCATCGGGGCGGACATCCCGGTGTATGGCACGTATGGCGAGGCGTTCGACCAACAGCTCCGGCCCTACATCGAGAACCTGAGCCGGGCCACTGGCCGGATGGAATGCCCCGAAGCCTACGCCCTGGCCAAACGGCTGAACGAGGAATGCCGCCAGAAAGCCCAAAAGCTGCAAAGCCGCGCCTACGACTCCTTCCGCAAGCGCGCCGCGCTCATCGCCTACCGCAAGGCATGCCTGCTCTGGCTGGCCAACGGCTGCACGTGGGAGCCGGAAATGGAGGGCTTCGTACGCTGGTCGCTGCACTATGACCTGGCCTGCAAGATGCGCTTCTTCGGCCGCGAGGTGGAAGCAGCCTTGGCCTTGGAGGCCGCCGAGGCTCCCGCCGCTCCCTCGGGCCGCAAACGGAGCGATTTGCTGGCCTGCCTGCCTGAGGAGTTCACCTACGACGACCTGGTGCGCGTGCGCCGGGACGAAGGGAAGTCGGCAGAAGGGGCGACAGACCAACTGAAGCAATGGAAGAAGCGGGGCAATGTAGAGGTGGTGACAGGTGACACGTACAAAAACGCCACGTTCAGAAAAAGCATATGACCATGGAACTGACCTTGAAACGAATCTCGAAGACGAAAACGTACACCATGGGGCGTCTCCATGTGAATGGCGAATGGCTGTGCGACACCTTGGAACCCGTCCGCCGCGACATCGGCCCGGGCGGCACGGAGCGGAAAGTGGAGGGTCGCACAGCCATCCCCGAGGGGCGGTATCCCGTGGTCATCACCTACTCCGACAGCCTCTACGGCTGGTATCCCTTGCTGCTCCACGTGCCCCGGTTCACGGGCATACGCATCCATGCAGGCAACACGGTGGAGCACACGCGCGGATGCATCCTCGTGGGCTACAGCCCGAAGCCGGGCACCCTCATCGACTCGCGCCTGTGGCTGCACCGGTTGAAGAAGCGGATAACCGAGGCAAAGGAGCACGGCGAAGGAGTCTGGATCACGGTGGAATGAGCAACCTCCAAATATTCCCCCCGACCAGCTCCCGAAGTCTCACATTTTTTATCTAAATTTGTAGCATGAAACAATCCGAGAAACCCAACGACAGCTTTAACCCAGCCCTGCACCTGCAGCGCCAGCAGCTCCTGCTGCGCATGGAGTATGACTACGAGAAAGCCGAGTTCCAGCGCCAGACGGAGACGATGGGCGTGGAACGCAAGGTGAAGCGCGGCCTCTGCTGGTGGCCCGTAGCCGTGGGGCGCAATTATTACAACTCGCTGAACCAGCTGGTGCTGGAGCTGACGCGCACGGAGGACACGGACATCGAGCACGCCTTCGAGTTCGGCAAGCCGGTCGTCTTCTTCCGCCAAAGCCTGGACGGCAAGCTGGCTTACTTCCCCTTCCAGGCCACGGTCAGCTTTGCCGACGAGGCGCGCATGGTCGTGGTCATGCCCGGCACGAATGCCATCCTCGACGTGCAGGGAGCCGAAAGGGTGGGCATACAGCTTTACTTCGACGAGACCAGCTACCGCACCATGTTCGAGGCCCTGTCCGATGTCGCCCGGGCAAAAGGCAACCGCCTGGCCGAACTTCGCGACATCCTTCTCGGGACCCAGAAGCCCGGCCAACGGGAGTTGTATTCCGTCCGCTTCCCCTGGCTCAACGCCGCGCAAGAGGCAGCGGTCAACCGGGTGCTCTGCGCCCGCGATGTCGCCATCGTCCACGGCCCGCCCGGCACGGGCAAGACCACCACGCTGGTCGAGGCCATCTACGAGACCCTGCACCGCGAGCCGCAAGTGCTGGTGTGCGCGCAGAGCAACATGGCTGTCGATTGGATATCGGAGAAGCTGGTGGACCGGGGTGTCAATGTCCTGCGCATCGGCAACCCCACGCGCGTCAACGACAAGATGCTGTCCTTCACCTACGAACGCCGCTTCGAGTCGCACCCCGCCTACACCGAGCTGTGGGCCATCCGCAAGGAACTCCGCGCCCTGCAAGGCCATGCCCGCCGGGGCAGCTATGCCGAGCGCGAGGGCGTCCGCAGCCGCATCTCCCGCCTGCGCGACCGGGCCACGGCCTTGGAGGTGCAGATAAACGCCGACCTCTTCGACTCTGCCCATGTCATTGCCTCGACCCTCGTCAGCAGCAACCACCGCCTCCTGCATGGCCGCCGCTTCGGCACGCTATTCATCGACGAGGCTGCCCAGGCGCTGGAGGCCGCCTGCTGGATTGCCATTCGCCGGGCCGACCGCGTTGTCCTGGCGGGCGACCATTGCCAGCTTCCGCCCACCATCAAGTGCATGGAGGCGGCGCGTGGCGGACTCGACCAGACCCTGATGGAACGCCTGGCCAAGACCAAGCCCGAGGCCGTCAGCCTCCTGACCGTGCAATACCGCATGAACGAAGACATCATGCGCTTCCCCTCCCGCTGGTTCTACCACGGCCTGCTCGAAGCCGCCCCCGACGTGCGCCACCGGGGCATCCTCGACCTCGACACGCCCATCGAGTGGATTGACACCACGGGGCGCGACTTCAAGGAGCAGTTCGTGGGCGAGACCTTCGGACGCATCAACCGCGACGAAGCCGACCTCCTGCTGCGGGAGTTGGAGGCTTACATCGGGCGCATCGGCGGGCAGCGCATCCTGGACGAGCGCGTGGACTTCGGCATCATCTCGCCCTACAAGGCCCAGGTGCAGTATCTGCGCGCCTGCATCCGCCGCAACGCCTCCCTCCGCCCCTACCGCCATCTGCTCACGGCCAACACCGTGGACGGCTTCCAAGGTCAGGAGCGCGATGTCATCTTCATCTCCCTCGTCCGCGCCAACGAGCAGGGGCAGATAGGTTTCCTGGGCGACCTGCGCCGCATGAACGTGGCCATCACCCGTGCCCGCATGAAGCTGGTCATCCTGGGCGAGGCGGAGACGCTGGGGCGGCATCCGTTCTATCGGGAGTTGCTGGGGTATGTACGGGAGTTGCATGGGGAATAAACTTGAAAAATTCAGGAAAGGATAGAAAACATGTCTATGGTTCATAATACTCCACGTTATGCTTTGATAGATGTTGAAGTCGGCTTGAAAGACCACAAGATTCACGACATCGGTGCCTTGCGTGACGATAATGCCGTCTACCATAAAGCGTCAAAAAAGGAATTGTTCGAGTTTCTTAATGACGTGGACTATATCTGTGGACATAATATTATCCACCACGATGCGAAATACCTGTTTGCGGATGAACCCTGTCATTGGCAACTGGTTGATACGCTGTATCTTTCGCCTCTGCTATTCCCGGAACGCCCCTACCATCGCCTCGTGAAAGACGACAAACTGGTCAGCGAACAGATGAACAACCCGGTAAACGATTGCGAAAAGGCGAGAGATTTGCTGCTGGACGAAAGTACGTGTTGGCATTCGCTACCGGAAGGAAAGCGCAGAATGTTTGCTTCCCTCTTAAAAGATAAAGTGGAGTTCAAAGGATTCCTCAGCATGATGAAGGCGGAATACGCTGAGGACAATCTGGCAGAACTCATAGAAAAATTGTATGAAGGAAAAATCTGCCGACATGCATGCCTTGACCTGATTATTGAGCAATATCCGTGCGAATTGGCCTACGCATTAGCTCTTATAGATACTACAGATTATCGTTCAGTCACCCCGCCATGGGTGCTTCACAATTATCCTGAAGTAGAATATATCGTAAAACTGCTCCGCCATACCCGTTGCAAGGAAGGTTGCCCGTATTGTAATGCCCAACTGAATATACATCACCACTTAAAAGCATTTTTTGGATATGACCAATTCCGCACCTACGAAGGCGAGCCGCTTCAGGAACAAGCAGCCAAGGCAGCCGTGGATGGCAAATCCCTATTGGCGATATTCCCCACAGGCGGAGGCAAATCCCTCACCTTCCAACTACCCGCGCTCATGGAAGGAAGGACCCAGCATGGGCTTACGGTAGTCATTTCTCCCTTACAGTCCTTGATGAAAGACCAGGTAGACAATCTCGCAGAAAAAGGCATCACGGATGCTGTGACGATAAACGGTTTGTTGGATCCCATCACAAGGGCTCTGGCCATACAAAGGATACAAAACGGGGAAGCGTCACTCTTGTATATTGCCCCGGAAATGCTTCGGTCGAAAACCATTGAAAAAATCTTGATGGCGCGCCATGTCGTACGGTTCGTGATTGACGAAGCCCATTGTTTCTCATCGTGGGGACAGGATTTCAGGGTGGATTATCTCTATATCGGAAAGTTCATCCAGGAATACCAGCAAAAGAAGAGGTGCAAATATGCCATTCCGGTATCCTGCTTTACCGCCACGGCCAAGCAGAAAGTGGTGCAAGACATTTGCGATTACTTCAAGCAGACATTAAACTTGGACTTGGAGCTATTTGCCTCGGCAGCCTCCAGAACCAACCTGCGTTATTCTGTCCTGCACACAGAAACGGACGAAGAAAAATATGTCATTTTAAGAAAACTTGTTGCGGGCTCCGACTGTCCTACCATTGTATATGTGTCACGGACCAAACGCACGCAGGAAATAGCGGCAAAATTGACCCGCGACGGTTACAAGGCATTGCCCTTTAATGGCAAAATGGATGCTGACGAGAAAGTCGCCAATCAAGATGCTTTTATGAACGATGAAGTACGCATCATTGTGGCGACTTCTGCGTTTGGCATGGGGGTAGACAAGAAAGATATAGGTCTTGTGGTGCACTATGACATCTCCGATTCATTAGAGAATTATGTCCAAGAAGCAGGCAGAGCGGGACGCGATCCAGGCCTCAACGCCCGCTGCTACGTACTTTATAATGACGGAGACCTGGACAAACATTTCATCTTACTGAATCAAAGCAAGCTAAGCATCAGTGAAATACAACAGGTATGGAAGGCTGTGAAAGATCTTACCAAGCAGCGCAGGAAGCTATATTGTTCGGCACTGGAAATTGCCCGGCAGGCCGGTTGGGACGATTCAGTTTCTGACATTGAAACCCGTGTACGGACAGCTTTGGCAGCCTTGGAGCAAAGCGGTTATCTGACAAGGGGCAACAATGTTCCTCACGTCTATGCTACCGGCATTACGGTAAAGGACATGGAAGAAGCCCGACAACGCCTTTCCGCATCCCTGCTGTTCGACAATGAAGAAAAAGAAAAAGCGGTCAGAGTCATCAAATCATTGATTTCAAAAAAGTATATTGCCAAAGCACAAGACGCAGAGGCAGAATCGCGGATTGATTATCTGGCAGATATTTTAGGACTGAAAAAATATGACGTCATATCCGTAGTGGAACGGATGCGACAAGAGGGCATATTGGCAGACTGCAAGGACATCTCGGCTTACTTGACAGACGCCGGTGATTCGGAAAGGAAATCACGGATCCTACTCGACCAATTCGCAAAACTGGAGCGGTATATTCTCAACCACATTCCGGACGAGTCTCTACGGATATCCTGCAAACAATTGAATGATAATGCCATGAACGATGGAATCATCAGTTCTACAGAAAAGAAAATCCGGACTTTGCTCTATTTCCTCACCATCACAGGATATACCCACAAAAAAGAAGACGTCGCCCACTATATGGAAATCAGCCTCCAAACCGATACGGATTCTATTATCAAACGTTTTGAAAAACGATTGGAAATCTGCCGGTTTGCCGTAGAATGGCTCTATAAGTTCGTAGCCCAAGACAAAGACTATTCTCCAGACAAGGCCATCCAATTCTCTGTAGTAGAACTTTTTAATCAGATCAAGTCTGGCGCCCACTCTCTTTTCGGCAGCTTCGACAGCCTCCAACTGGAAGATGTGGAAGAAGCATTGTTGTATCTCTCGAAAATAGGTGCCCTCAAGCTTGAAGGTGGTTTTCTGGTGCTTTATAACGCCATGGAAATCCAGCGGCTTAAAGATAGCAGATCCAGATACAAATTGGATGACTACCACATGCTTGACGAATTTTACAAACAGAAAATACAGCAAATACACATCGTGGGCGAATATGCCAACTTGATGGTAAAAGACTATAATGCAGCACTGCAATATGTCCGTGATTATTTCCAAATGGATTATAAGAAATTTGTCGCAAAATACTTCAAAGGAGAAAGAATAAAAGAAATACAACGCAATCTTACTCCCTTGAAGTACAAACAATTATTTGAGCGGCTGTCTAAACGGCAAATGGAGATTATTTCCGACAAAGATTCGAGTTGCATTGTCGTGGCAGCCGGCCCAGGCAGTGGGAAAACGCTTGTATTGGTACACAAACTGGCATCCTTATTGTTGCTTGAAGATGTAAAACATGAACAACTGTTGATGCTGACGTTTTCAAGAGCAGCCGCAACGGAGTTCAAACAGCGGCTGATGAAGCTGATTGGCAATGCCGCACATTTTGTAGAAATAAAGACATTCCATTCTTATTGTTTCGACCTGTTAGGACGGATAGGCAATCTTGAAGAGGCCAAAAACGTTGTGGGTAAAGCTGCCGACATGATCCATCAAGGTGAGGTGGAACCCAATAAAATCGGCAAAACCGTATTGGTCATAGATGAAGCACAAGACATGGGCAGTGAAGAGTATGCACTTGTAAAGGCTCTGATGGACAACAATGAAGATATGCGTGTTATCATTGTGGGCGATGATGACCAAAATATTTATGAATTTCGCGGTTCAAATTCAAGATACATGTTTCAGTTGTCCCAATCTCCCCATAGCAGATTAATCGAGATGACCGAGAATTATCGCAGCACTCGCCACTTGGTAAACTTTGCCAATTGGTTTGCCCGAAATATCAATCAAAGAATGAAAAACATGCCCATCCTCTCAATGCGAGCAGAAGACGGTTGGGTCGGAGTGACACGCCATTCATCCGAAAATATGTATCTGCCCCTTGCTAACGAATTGATTCATCAACGCAGGGAAGGAACAACATGTGTACTCACTCAAACGAATGAAGAGGCCGTGATCATGGCGGCGTTCTTACAAAACCAAGGTATAAATAGCAAACTGATACAAACGATGGATGGATTCCGCTTTTGGAAAATGGCCGAAATGAGATATTTCCTCAAATGTATAGATAAATGGGTGGATACGCCTCTTATCCCGGAAAAATTATGGGAAAAAGCAAAGCATAAGACCTTTTCCAAATATAAGGAAAGTTCAAGTTTGACGTATGTAAAACGCTGCATAGAGCTATTTGAGCAAACCAACCGGACAATATATACCAGCGATTTCAAAGATTTCGTGTATGAATCGTCATTGGAAGATTTCTGCGACGTTACAGGAGCGGATGTAGTGGTATCAACTATTCATAAAGCCAAAGGACGAGAATTTGATGAGGTATATATGCTCATAACTGATAATTACCATAAAAATGATACCTTGACACGTCGCTATTATGTGGGAATAACACGTGCTAAAAAACGATTATTCATACATACCAACGGCAATTTCTTTGATTACCCGGATGCGGACCAATATACCATTGATACGAACCAATATGCGATGCCTCAAGAAATTAAGTTGCAATTGACCCATAAGGATGTTTATTTAGACTTCTTCAAGGAGCGCAAACAAGAAGTGTTATCCTTAAAAGGAGGAGATCCTTTGATTTACCAAGATTTCATATTGTACGACACAGGTTACAGACCGGTGGCAAAACTATCAGCCAATATGCAACAAACCTTGCTTTATTGGAAAGGAAAAGGTTATGAAGTAAAGTCCGCATCTGTTCGTTTTATAGTAGCATGGAAACCTAAAGATGCGCCGAAAGAAGGACAGGAAATCGCCGTTTTGTTGGCAGATCTTACCCTGATAGCACCACAACATTGATAGACAGAGCGAAGCCGAAGCACCCCATGCCGGACAACCGCGCACCGGGAGAGACTTCGGCTTCGCTCAAGAAAATAAAAAGACTTAAATCGAACGGCTTAAAGCCTGTAACATCAGTTGTTTTCCGGACGGAGCTTGCGCACGGTCACGGCCGTCTGCCACATCTCGCTCTCGCGCAGGGCTTTCAGCTCGGCGTTCAGCTTCTCGCGGTAGTCAGGCTGCGAGTTGCTGTCGATGCTGATTTGTGCCTCATTGCCGGTCTCCACGCTGTGGTAGAGCTTCTCCATGACGGGCTTGATGGCGTCGTGGAACGGTCCCATCCAGTCCAATGCGCCGCGCTGGGCGGTAGTGGAGCAGTTGGCGTACATCCAATCCATGCCGTTCTTGGCGAAGAGCGGCATCAGCGACTGGGTCAGTTCCTCCACCGTCTCGTTGAAGGCTTCGGAGGGCGTGTGCCCGTGTTCGCGCAATACTTCGTACTGGGCCAGCAACAAGCCTTGGATGGCGCCCATCAACGAGCCGCGTTCGCCCGTCAGGTCGGAATAAACCTCACGCTTGAAGGTAGTCTCGAACAGATAGCCCGAGCCGATGCCGATGCCGAAGGCCAGCGTGCGCTCCGTGGCGCGGCCCGTGGCGTCCTGGTAGACGGCATAGGAACTGTTCAGACCACGGCCTTCGAGGAACATCGTGCGCAGCGACGTGCCCGAACCCTTCGGGGCCACCATGATGACGTCGATGTCAGCAGGCGGGATGATGTTGGTGCGCTCCTTGTAGGTGATGCCGAATCCGTGGCTGAAGTACAGGGCCTTGCCTGCGGTGAGGTATTGCTTGATTTGCGGCCATACGGCTATCTGTGCGGCATCGCTGAGCAACATGCAGACGATGGTGCCCCGCTGTGCGGCCTCTTCGATGGAGAAGAGCGTTTCGCCCGGTACCCATCCGTCGGCCACGGCCTTATCATACGTCTTGCCTTCGCGTTGGCCCACGATGACGTTGAAACCGTTGTCGCGCAGGTTGCATGCCTGTCCGGGGCCTTGCACACCGTAACCCAGTACGGCGATGGTCTCGTCCTTCAGGATTTCGCGTGCTTTCTCTAAGGGAAACTCTTCGCGGGTAACGACATTTTCCATTACACCGCCAAAATTCATTTGTGCCATTGTTTTCTTGTCTTTTTTAGATGATTATTGTAAATGTATTTATTTGTTATCAAAGATGATTTTCGCCCTGCACACCGTCTCGCCCCCGTTCTTGCGGATGGCGGCAGCATACGAGCCGCCTTCCCCCTCCAAATAGAAGGAGAGCGTATCGTCGTAGTAGCTCTCCGCCACATAGGCCATCTCGAAGCGGCGCACACGTTGCGTGCGGTACATTTCCAAAGGGAAAAGATCCAAGATATGTTCGATGTAGCGGATGCTGTTCACATGGCCGTTCACGTCGATGTCACTGTACTTGGCCCGCAGGGAAGCTGTCTCTTCCCCAGTGTCCACCTTGATGCGTGAAGGTGTGTCGATGGGACACGGTGCGTCACAGATGAAATCGCGTATGCTTCCCCCGTTCACGCTCAGCAAATCAATGGGTTTGCGGGTGTGCATGTTGATCATTGCCCATACCGAGCGGGCGTAGCCGATGGGGCGTCCGTCCTTGTCGCGGATGGCGTAGTTGCGATTGGTGAAAAGGCGATAAACGTCTTCCACCCACGTGTCGATAGAGAACGATTCATACTGGTAGGGCATCTCCTCCATCTCGATGGCCAGGCGCGAGAGCACCCAGGTATAGTTCTCTTCGTTCACCGTGGCCATGCCGAAGCCGCGTTCAGCGGCATGGAAGCCGGCGCAGTTCAGCAAGTGGTTGCCCAGTACGCCCAATGTGAGTCGTCCCGTGAAGTCCACGTGGAAAGGCTCGGCCACGAATTGGTAGGTTCCTATCTTGTTCTCGTTCATGCTTCTTCTCCTTTCTTCGCGGTGTTGGTTCTACGATATTTGGCTTCCCGTTCGTCCAAGTACTCGTTTACCCGCTCGAAATAACTGGTGGTGATGGCCACCCGCCCCGAGCGGACGAATTGCAGCACGCATCCCAAGGCCTGCAACTCGCCGTAGAGTTGGGTGATTTCCTCGCTCATGCCGTTCTTCTCGACGATAGAGAACACGGGGTTCACCTCGACGATGCGGGCATGGCATTTGCGGATGACCTTGGAAACATCGGGTTTCTCTTCCAGCACGGGCGTGGCCAGCTTGTAGAGGGCTATCTCGTGCTGGTAGATTTCCTCGTCGGTGAAGTAATGCGCCTGCAGCACATCCATCTTCTTCTCTATCTGCTTCACCACCTTTTCGATGGTGTCCTTGTCCGTCCACGCGGTGATGGTGTACTTGTGCACTCCCTGAATGGAGGAGGCCGACACGTTCAGACTCTCGATGTTGATTTGCCGACGGGTGAACACGGCAGTCACCTGGTTCAGAAGGCCTGCCCTGTTCTCCGAATGTACGATGATGGTATATAATGTCTTGTCCATAGTCTCTTTTAATTAGCATTCCAACAGCATTTGGTTGACCGAACCTCCGGGCGGTGTCATCGGCAATACATTGCCTTCCTCCACCACGCACGTCTCCAGCAGAAATGGCCCGTCGGTGGCCAACATCTCGGCAATGGCTTCGTGCAATTCCTCGCGGGTCATCACCCGTCGGGCGGGAATGCCATAGGCGGCGGCAATTTGCAGGTAGTCAGGATTGAGCATCGGGGTGAACGAATAGCGTCCGCCGAAGAACATGGCCTGCCACTGGCGCACGTTGCCCAGGAAGTTGTTGTTGAGCATGATCATCTTCACGGGGGCTTTCTGCTCCATGATGGTGCCCAATTCCTGGAGGTTCATCTGGAAACCTCCGTCGCCCATGAAGACGCATACTGTCCTGTCGGGCCGTCCGAAAGTGGCACCGATGGCCGCTGGCATCCCGAAGCCCATCGTGCCCAATCCGCCGGAGGTAACAATACTGCGCTCCTTATAGTATTGGAAGTAGCGGGCGGACATCATCTGGTTTTGACCCACATCCGTCACCAGGATGGCTTCGCCTTGCGTGGCGTCGCTCACGGCACGCACCACTTCGCCCATGCTCAGTGTTTCACCTGCGGGATGCAGTTCGGGACGGATGACTTTCTCTTCCTCCACTTCTTCGTAGGGGCGGAAGCTCTCTAACCATTCTTCGTGGGTGGCGGGATGCAGGAGGGCAGTCACCATCGGGAGGGTCACTTTGCAGTCGCCCAACACGGCCACATCCGCCTTGATGTTCTTGTCAATCTCAGCCGGGTCGATGTCGAAGTGGATAATCTTGGCTTGGCGGGCGTAGGTCTCCACATTGCCCGTCACGCGGTCGTCGAAGCGCATCCCTACGGCTATCAGCACATCGCACTTGTTGGTGTTGATGTTTGGCCCCAGATTGCCGTGCATACCCAGCATCCCCTTGTTGAGCGGATGATCGGTGGGCAGGGCGGAAAGTCCCAGCAAGGTGCGTGCTGCCGGCATTCCTGCTTTCTCGATGAAGGCACGGAGTTCAGCTTGCGCATTGCCCAGCTCCACACCTTGGCCTACGAGAACCAAGGGGCGTTGGGCATTGTTTATCAGTTCTGCGGCTTGACGGATAGCCTCCTCGTCCGGGTCGGGCACGGGTTGGTAGCTGCGGATATAATCCAGCTTCGTGGGACGGTAGTCCGTCTTGTCTGTTTGGGCGTTCTTGGCGAAGTCCAGCACCACAGGCCCCGGTCGTCCGCTCTTGGCGATGTAAAAGGCGCGCGCCACGGCCCATGCCACGTCTTCCGCGCGGCGTATCTGGTAGCTCCACTTGGTGATGGGCTGCGTGACACCCACCAAATCCACTTCCTGGAAAGCGTCCGTGCCAAGGAAGCCCGTGCCCACCTGTCCGGCAATGACCACGATGGGCGTGCTGTCTATCATGGCGTCCGCAATGCCCGTGATGGTGTTGGTGGCACCGGGGCCGCTGGTCACCAAGCATACGCCTACCCGGCCAGACACACGGGCATAGCCTTGTGCGGCATGGGTGGCACCTTGTTCGTGGCGCACCAGGATATGGTTCAATGTCTTCCGATGGTCATAGAGCGCGTCGAACACGGGCATGATGCTTCCGCCCGGATAGCCGAAGAGGGTGTCCACGCCTTGATACTCCAGCGAGCGCATCAAGGCTTCTGCACCGGTGATGAAGCCTTCGGAGAGGCCTTCGTGCCGTCCCAGTTCGACGGGCTTTTGAGGTTGATTGTTCATATCTTCTTATATCTAAATCTATGCTTGTCTTTATTCCTTAAATCAGTCTCACGCCTCCCTTGTCCGCCGAACTGACCATGGCTGCGTAAGCTCTCAGCGCTTTCGACACCTCGCGTTGGCGGGTGACGGGCGTTGCCGGACGTGCGGCCAGTTCCTCGTCCGTCAGGCGGACATTGATGGTGCGGTTGGGGATGTCTATCTCGATGATGTCCCCGTCTTGAATTTTGCCGATGTTTCCTCCGGCGGCTGCTTCGGGCGAGATATGTCCGATGCTCAAGCCCGACGTGCCTCCGCTGAACCGTCCGTCCGTGATGAGGGCGCATTCCTTGCCCAGGTGGCGCGACTTGATGTACGACGTGGGATAGAGCATCTCCTGCATCCCCGGCCCTCCTTTGGGGCCTTCGTGGGTGATGACCACCACGTCGCCGCTCTGCACTTTGCCGCCCAGGATGCCTTCGCACGCGGCTTCCTGCGAGTCGAACACCTTGGCAGGCCCTGTGAAGCGCAGAATGCTTTCGTCCACGCCGGCAGTCTTCACCACGCATCCGTCTTGGGCGATGTTGCCTTTCAACACGGCCAGGCCGCCGTCCTTGCTGTAAGCGTGCTCCAAGTCGCGGATGCAGCCGTTGGCGCGGTCGGTATCCAGTTCCTTGTAATAATTGGCTTGCGAACCCAGCTTCAGGTTGAATTTCCTGCCCGGGGCAGAGGTGTATTTCTTCAAAGCCTCCTGGCAGACATGGGGGCTGGCGATGCAGTATTGGTCAATCTCTTCGGCCAAAGTCAGGCCGTCCACGCGCTTCACCGACGTATCCACCAATCCGCCTTTGGCCAGTTCGTTCATGATGGCCACGATGCCTCCGGCGCGGTTGACGTCCTGCACGTGGTACTTCTGCGTGTTGGGCGCCACCTTGCACAGGCAGGGCGTTTGGCGGGAGAGTTGGTCGATGTCCTCCATCTTGAAGTCCACCTCCGCCTCGTGGGCAATGGCCAGCAGGTGGAGCACGGTGTTGGTGGAGCCTCCCATGGCGATATCCAAGGTCATGGCGTTCAGGAACGCTTTGCGCGTGGCAATGTTTCGCGGAAGGACGCTTTCGTCGCCTTCTTCATAATACCTCCGCGCATTCTCCACGATGAGGCGGGCGGCATCCTTGAAAAGCTGCGTGCGGTTCTCGTGCGTAGCCACGATGGTGCCGTTGCCGGGCAGGGCCAGGCCGATGGCTTCGTTCAGGCAGTTCATGGAGTTGGCGGTGAACATACCCGAACAGCATCCGCACGTGGGACAGGCGTGTTGTTCGATTTGGGCCACGTCGGCATCGCTCACACTCTCGTCGGCAGATTGTATCATGGTGTCTATCAAGTCCCAATGCCGCCCGTTCCATTCGCCCGCCTCCATGGGGCCACCGGAGACGAACACGGTGGGGATATTGAGCCGCATGGCTGCCATGAGCATACCTGGCGTAATCTTGTCGCAGTTGCTGATGCACACCATGGCATCGGCTTTGTGGGCGTTCACCATATACTCCACACTATCTGCAATCAAGTCGCGCGAGGGCAGGGAGTAGAGCATCCCGTCGTGTCCCATGGCAATGCCGTCGTCGATGGCGATGGTGTTGAACTCGGCCGCGAAGCACCCCAGTTTCTCGATTTCTTCCTTCACCAGTTGGCCAATCTCATGCAGGTGGACATGCCCCGGCACAAACTGGGTGAACGAATTGACTACGGCGATGATGGGCTTCCCCATTTGTTCCTTCTTCATGCCGTTGGCCACCCAGAGGGCGCGTGCGCCCGCCATGCGTCGGCCTTGCGTGCTGGTTGAACTTCTCAATGGATGTTTCATTTCTTCTGTCTCCTTTTTCATCAAAAAAGCCTTTCCCACAAGTTGGTGAGAAAGGCTCTGTACTTTTATCAATCAAGTATGAACATGCATACACGTCCTTTCTCACGCTCTTGATGCCACGACCACGACGCGAATAATGTGCAGGACTGCCAGATTGACGGATGTATGTAGGTTCATCATACGTTTCTTGCTTTTTTCTTTTATTTGCCGCAAAGGTAAGTGCTTTTTTAGAATCTGCAAACAATTTGAAGAAAAAAGTGAGAAAAAAGTGATTATCCGTAAGAAAAACAGGCGGACGAGGTGTGATTTTATCAATCCGTATCAATATCATATACTGAAGTATGTCCTCTTGAAGTGAATCAATATCACAAAGGCCACATCCGTACAACGGATAAATCACGTCTATCCATACCTGCATCTGCTGATGACAGGCTTTTTATAAACAATTGCACAATTCTACCAGGTTTGTGCGGTTTTTCCGCAGATTTTCCATAAATTTGCGCGCTGACAATCAAGCTAAAATCAATTAATACTAATTATAACAGTAAGAACATGAGTTTGAAAATCGTAGTATTGGCGAAACAAGTGCCCGACACACGCAACGTCGGGAAGGACGCCATGAAGGCCGACGGTACCATCAACCGCGCGGCACTCCCCGCCATCTTCAATCCCGAAGACCTCAATGCCTTGGAGCAGGCCCTCCGGTTGAAGGAAACCCATCCGGGCTCCACCGTGACCATGCTGACCATGGGACCGGGACGTGCGGCAGAAATCATTCGTGAAGGACTGTACCGCGGTGCCGACGGCGGCTACCTGCTGACCGACCGCGCCTTTGCCGGTGCCGACACCCTGGCTACCTCCTACGCATTGGCCACAGCCATCCGCCAGATTGGCGAGTATGACATCATCATCGGCGGCCGCCAAGCCATCGACGGAGACACGGCACAGGTAGGCCCGCAGGTGGCCGAGAAACTGGGCTTGGCCCAAGTGACCTACGCCGAGGAAATCCTGAACGTGGACGAAGCCGGAAAGAAAGTCACCATCAAACGCCACATCGACGGCGGCGTGGAGACCGTGGAAGCTCCCCTGCCCTTGGTCATCACCGTCAACGGAAGCGCGGCACCTTGCCGTCCCCGCAACGCCAAGCTGGTGCAGAAGTACAAACGTGCTCTCGGTGCGCAAGAAAAGGCTGCCATCACCAAAGAAGGCGCCGCCCTGCCCTACGCCGAACTGTACGACCAACGCCCCTACCTGAACATCACGGAGTGGAGCACGGCTGACGTCAACGCCGACTTGGCCCAATGCGGCCTTAGCGGCTCGCCCACGAAGGTGAAGACCATCCAGAACATCTCCTTCCAAGCCAAGGAAAGCAAGACGCTGACCGGCAGCGACGCGGATGTGGAAGGCCTGATTGTAGAACTCTTAGAAAACCATACCATCGGATAAATCATGAACAACGTATTCGTATATCTCGAAATAGAAGGCACGACCGTTGCCGATGTCAGCCTCGAACTGCTGACCAAGGGCCGCAAGCTGGCCAACCAACTGGGCTGCCAACTGGAAGCCATCGCCGCAGGATCGGGCCTGGCAGGCGTAGAAAAGCAAGTGATGCCCTACGGGGTGGACAAGCTGCACGTGTTCGACGCGCCGGGCTTGTTCCCCTACACCTCCCTACCCCACTCGTCCATCCTCATCAACCTCTTTAAGGAAGAGAAGCCGCAAATCTGCCTGATGGGCGCCACAGTCATCGGACGCGACCTGGGTCCCCGCGTGTCCTCTGCACTGACCAGCGGCCTGACCGCCGACTGTACCGCTCTGGAAATCGGCAGCCACGAGGACAAGAAGGAAGGCAAGACGTATGAGAACCTGCTCTACCAGATTCGTCCGGCCTTCGGCGGCAACATCGTGGCCACCATCGTCAACCCCGAACACCGCCCGCAGATGGCAACGGTGCGCGAGGGCGTGATGAAGAAGGAAGTCCTGGACGAGAACTACCAGGGCGAGGTCATCAACCACGACGTGGCCAAGTATGTACACGAGACGGACTATGTGGTGAAAGTCATCGACCGCCACGTGGAGAAAGCCAAGCACAACCTGAAGGGCGCGCCCATCATCGTGGCAGGCGGCTACGGCATGGGCTCAAAGGAAGGCTTCGACATGCTGTTCGAGCTGGCCAAGGAATTGCACGCTGAAGTGGGTGCCAGCCGTGCCGCCGTGGACGCAGGCTTTGCTGACCATGACCGCCAGATAGGCCAGACAGGCGTGACCGTACGTCCCAAGCTCTACATTGCCTGCGGCATCAGCGGACAAATCCAGCACATCGCCGGCATGCAGGAGAGCGGCATCATCATCTCCATCAACAACGATGAGAACGCGCCCATCAACACGATTGCGGATTATGTCATCAATGGCACGGTCGAAGAGGTAATTCCCAAAATGATTAAATACTATAAATCACATAGCAAGTAAGCCATGGCTAATTTCTATACAGAACATCCCGAACTGAAATACCATCTCAACAATCCGATGATGGAACGCATCTGCGAACTGAAGGAACGCGGATACAAAGACAAAGACGAATATGACTATGCCCCGCAAGATTATGCCGATGCCCTTGACTCTTACGACAAGGTATTGGAAATCACCGGCGAGATAACCGGCGAAGTCATCGCCCCCAATGCCGAAGGCGTGGACGCCGAAGGTTCCCACTGCGCCAACGGCCGCGTGGAATACGCCAGCGGTACGAAGCAAAACCTGGACGCCATGGTGAAGGCGGGACTGAACGGCATGACCATGCCCCGTCGCTTTGGCGGACTGAATTTCCCCATCACACCCTACACCATGTGCGCCGAGATCGTGGCCATGGCCGATGCCGGCTTCGGCAACATCTGGTCGCTGCAAGACTGCATCGAGACGCTCTATGAGTTTGGCAACGAGGACCAGCACAGCCGCTTCATCCCCCGCATCTGCGCCGGAGAGACCATGTCCATGGACCTGACCGAACCCGACGCCGGCTCCGACCTGCAGAGCGTCATGCTGAAAGCCACCTACGATGAGGCCAACAACTGCTGGCGCCTGAACGGCGTGAAGCGCTTCATCACCAACGGCGACGCCGACCTGCACCTTGTCTTGGCACGCAGTGAAGAGGGCACACGCGACGGCCGCGGCCTCTCCATGTTCATCTACGACAAGCGCGATGGGGGCGTCAACGTGCGCCGCATTGAGAACAAGCTGGGCATCCACGGCTCGCCCACGTGCGAACTGGTATACAAGAACGCCCGTGCCGAGCTATGCGGCGACCGCAAGCTGGGTCTTATTAAATATGTGATGGCCCTGATGAACGGCGCCCGCCTGGGCATCGCTGCACAGAGCGTCGGCCTGAGCCAGGCAGCCTACAACGAGGCGCTGGCCTATGCCAAGGACCGCAAGCAGTTCGGCAAGGCCATCATCGAGTTCCCCGCCGTGTATGACATGCTCAGCACCATCAAGGCGAAACTGGATGCCGGACGCGCCCTGCTCTACCAGACGGCCCGCTATGTGGACATCTACAAGGCACTGGACGACATCGCCCGCGAGCGCAAGCTGACGCCGGAGGAACGCCAGGAGCAGAAGAAGTATGCCAAGCTGGCCGATGCTTTCACGCCGCTGGCCAAGGGCATGAACTCGGAATATGCCAACCAGAATGCCTACGACTGCATCCAAGTACACGGCGGCAGCGGCTTCATGCTGGAGTATGCCTGCCAGCGCATCTACCGCGACGCCCGCATCACCAGCATCTACGAGGGCACCACGCAGCTGCAAACGGTGGCCGCCATCCGCTACGTCACCAACGGCGCCTACCTGGCCACCCTGCGCGACTATGAGCAAACCGCCTGCTCGGACGAGATGAAGCCCCTGCTGGAGCGCGTGAAGGCCATGACGGACAAGTTCGAAGCCTGCACCAACTTGGTGAAGGAAGCTGCCGACCAAGAGCTGCACGACCTGATGGCCCGCCGCCTCTACGAGATGGCCGCCGTCTGCGTGATGAGCCACCTCATCATCCAGGACGCCACCCGCGCACCGGAACTGTTTGCCCAGTCCGCCAAGGTGTATGTCAACTATGCCGAAGCTGAAGTGGAGAAGCACAACCGCTTTATCCAAGGCTTCCAAAAGGAAGATTTGGCTTGCTACCGCAAGTAAATTGAACGGAAACTGAAATAGATGAAGGTGTGTCGTAATGAGCGATGCACCTTCATTTTTTTAAGGGTACAACTTTCCTTTCGAGCCTCGCAAGCATTTCCCGGGAAAACGGTAGGTGGCATCTGGCTTTCCACCGACTGATAAAAGAGTCGCAGAATAAGCGAGGAGCTAAATGAAAATCACCCCAAAAGTAGTTATATATGGATATTTGTTTGTATATTTGCAAAAGAATGGCAATATATGACTATATGAACAATCTTCCTTATACTACTAACCAGGACATTCTCGCCCTCCTTTGCCTACGCTTGAAGGAGTACCGTCTCGCCGCCCGCATGAGCCAAAGGGAAATGGCGGAGAAGTCCGGGGTAAGCCTGACCACCATCAGCCATCTCGAACAAGGGATGAACCGGAACATCACGCTCAACAATTTCATTTCGCTTCTGCGCGTGCTGGGGCTGGAACAGCGTTTGTCCGACTTGCTGCCCGAGCTGCCCGTGCCCCCGCTGGCATTGAAACAGATAAACAAGTACATACCCAAACGGGTGAGGAGGAACAACCATGATACAGAATCTTGACGTTTTCCTTTGGAACCGGAAAGTAGGCTCGCTGGTCGCCTACAAAGAAGGGTACACGGAAAAGATATGCTTCTATTTCGACCGCGACTTCCTTGCCGGCGGATACGACATCGCGCCCTTGCGGGCCTCCATCCATAGCGTTTCCGTCAGGAATGGTTTGCCCGTGTACGGCGATGACGGGAAACTCTTCGGCGGGCTACCCTCTTTCGTCGCAGATTCACTGCCAGACCACTGGGGAAACAAGGTG
Organism: uncultured Bacteroides sp.; assembly: GCA_949292025.1. Classification (GTDB taxonomy): domain Bacteria; phylum Bacteroidota; class Bacteroidia; order Bacteroidales; family Bacteroidaceae; genus Bacteroides. The sequence continues at coordinate 23,239 of CASEYC010000093.1, forward strand.
TTCAACGAATGGGCGAAAATGCACCGCATCAGCACAAGGGATCTGTCCGTCCTTGACCGCCTGGCGTATATTGGAAGACGAGGCATGGGGGCATTGGAGTTTCTGCCTCCGGCAGCCAAAGAAATGGAACAACCTTTCAAAGTGGAGATAGCCGAGCTTTACAGGCTGGCGCAGTCTGCATTGAACGAGGCAAAGAACTTCAGAGCCGAGATGCAGCCCGGCTTCCTGATAGAGAGTCTGTTCAAAGTAGGCACATCCGCAGGAGGACGCAGGCCCAAAGCCATCATCAACCTTAACCCGGAAACAGGCGAATGCTATTCCGGGCAGGTCGCCGCACCCGCACCAGGCTATGTTCCCATGATTGTCAAGTTCGACGAACATTCGGAGGTTCCCACCACCCGCATTGAGTACAGCTACTACCTCATGGCTAAAGATGCCGACCTGCACATGATGCCGTCGCGCCTCGTGGAAGGAGAACAAACCGCCCATTTCCTGACAGAGCGGTTCGACCGCAGGGAAGGGAAAAAGGTGCATGTGCAGACTTTGGCCGCCATGAATCCTACCGCGAACAGTTACGAAAGCCTGTTCGACACGGCCTGCCGGATTGGTATCTTGCCGGCTGAACTCAAGCAGTTGTTTCTTCTGACGGTCATGAACGTATTGGGGGGAAACGTGGACGACCATAACAAGAACTTCAGTTTCCTGATGAATGACGACGGCGTGTGGCATGCCGCCCCAGCATACGATTACACGTTTTCCGTCGATCCGTCCGCACCAGGATATGTGAACCGGCACTGCATGACCGTATGCAACAAGAACTACGACATCGGACGCGGCGATCTGCTCGAACTGGCCAAACGCTATAACATCAAGGGAGCCGATGCCCTCATAGAAAAAGCCATCGGTGTTGTATCCCGCTATGAAGACTATGCGCGGCAGGCAGGGATTGACGGATATTGGCTACAGAAAATAAAAGAGGAGACAGGCTACCGGATAGAAAATATGTCTGCAACGCAGAACTGTTGATGTTTCCCCCGCCCCGACACGTGCAGCATCCGGTTTTCCACTATAAACTATGTGTGCACACTGGGTTATGGCTTGCGCGGTATTTCTAAATGATAATTTATCGTTGTAGGGGCGGGGCTTGCCCCCGCCCTGAATAGGGGCGACCGCAAGGGTCGCCCCTACACGTTTGACATTGCGGCCAAAAGGCCACTAAAGATGTCGGCCTTCACGCCGGCATTCCGCTTGCTGAGCATTAGCAGCACCGACTCGTCCACGTAGTTGTCTATCAGCAACAGGGATTGCCGTGCGGAGCGGATAAGGTCGGTGGCGAACTTGTAGGCATCGAACAGTTGGCCGTCGTAGAAGATGCCTTCCACGGGCGGCAGCGAGGTACGGACAAAGAAGTCAATTTTGCTGTCTATCCGGTTCAGGCGTTGTTCGTGCTCCATGAATTTGCTGTTCATCCGGTCCTCCAAATTGCTGAGGTGCTGGTTGACGGAATAGCCTTTCAGCAGGTATTCTTTCAGCACCTTGTTTGCCCATTGGCGGAACTGTATGCCTCTTTTGCTGTTGACGCGGAAGCCGATGGATATGATGGCATCCAGGTTATAATACTTGACCCGGTATTTCTTTCCGTCTGCGGCAGTTGTCAAGGATTCCTTGACAACTGAATCCGGACTTAATTCTTTCTCTTTGAAGATGTTGTTCGTGTGCAGGCTTACGTTTTGCTTGGATGTCTGAAACAATTCAGCCATTTGTGCCTGCGTCAGCCACACCGTTTCTTCTTCCAGCCGCACTTCCAGCTTCACTTCGTTATCGGGCTGGTATAATATGATTTCTCCTTGGTTCTCCATAAGGTATAAAAATAAAACGGTCCCCGGTTTGAGCATCGTAGAGAGGCTTGGCGGGAAATCTTGCCACAAAGGTACAATTTCCTTTTTGAACCCCGCAAGCATTTCCCGGGAAAACGGTAGGGGCGGGGCTTGTCCCCGCCCTGCATGAGGGCGACCGCAAGGGTCGCCCCTACAGAATCCGAAAGTCTGTTTAAACATAAAAATCCCCGCAATTTGCAGGGATTTTTATGTATTGGTTATCTTTCTATTAGAAGTTTTCGAAGCTATGTTCTTTGTCTGTCCATTCATTAACCACTGTAGCGGTGATGGTGCCTGATACAAGTCCGAAATTAGCCACATCACCCTTCAGCACCACGTGCGTATCGGGAGCCAGAGGCACATTGGGGATTTGGTCTTCGGAATTGCCCAATGATCCTTTATAGTGCAATTTCAGCACTTGCGGCTCGTTATTGACGAGGGCGTAGAAATGACCGATTTGAACCGGAGCGTTTTCACTCGCTCCTGAAACGGTGATGGGGTCGAAAGTGTACGTAAAGCCTGAAGGAGTGGCAGTTTTCACCGGTTCCATATTCAGCACATTGTATGCGTTGAAGGTGGTGGGCACGGTGATGGTGAGCGGATTGGTGCCGCTTACGGTCAAATTCGTGGTTGTGGTCAGCGTGATGCGGGACACGACATGCTTCAATGTACAGCTTATGCCATTCGCGCTCCATGCAGCGGATTCCTTGCCAGCCCAAACCAAGGTTTCGCCATTGGTATAGGCAACGTTACGCAAGTCGGCCGGTTTCTCGTCACCTGAAGTAGCCCAGAAGAGGAAGTTGTAATTCTCTTCTCCTTTCAGGTAGACGGTAGCGGTATAGCCGTTTCCTGCCTTGGTCATTCCCTGCACAGCAGAATGTCCGCCTTCCAAGTCCTCCCCAAATTCGTTCAGAATCTGCACGAAGCAATACGCATCTTTTTCATCATCGGTAGCTATGGCACGTGTTGTCATCCCTTCCGGTAGGGTAACAGAGATCGTCATGGGCTTCAGCCCTTCATTGTCGTTTACAGTGCTTTGCAGTTCATCGTTCTGACTGCACGATGCCAACAACGCTGCGGCTGCAAGCATCAGGGTAGAAAGTTTTCTGTTCATCATTTTAATCGTGTTAATTTAGTTGTTGTTATATCCAATTTTTATGCCATTTCGATAGCGTTATGTACATGTTTTAGTTCATCTCTTGATCTGTAGTATGCTTATTCAGTCGATGGCTTCAGTACATCTGAAACGCTGGAGAAATCTTCGTAATCAGTGTTATAAAGACTATATAATATATTATATTTAGGAACTTCATTTATATAAATAGTTAAAGTTTCTATAATATCATTATTCCTTATTTGGAAAATGTAATCATCTCCAAATTCTTTTTCTAAAATCGTGCCAAACACATCAAGTGATATTTCAACTTCTTCATGAAGAATTGCACCGATTACTGACTCAAATTTATCAATGTTACTTTCTGGCAAATAAAAATAGTAGCCATTACTTCCAGGAGTGCCTTTTGAATTTCCATCATCTTTGAGGAAAAAATGTTCGATTTGCTTCTGTACATATTCACTTGTCGCTCCCCATTTGGAATTGTTTTCCGACAGATCGCCTTGCAGGGTGACATGGGTGTTGGCAGCAAGAGGTACACTTTCAATGGTCTGCTTCAATAAATGAAATTCCACATCCACACTTTGCGTTTCGTTTTGCGGGAGGAAATAGAAGGTGGCTATGTTGTCGTTGACTGCGAAGTCAGTAGAGGCATCAAATGTTTTAGTTGCTGTGTGTGCAGAGGGTGAAGATGCTGAATGGTTATCCACGTTGTAGATTGTAGCACAAGTGGTTGTTACCTTGATGGATTCACCTTCGCTGGCAGATGTTTTTGCCGTAGTTTTCAATGTGACTTTTGTCACTGCGTGTTTCAGGCTGACTTTATTTTCAATCATATTCTCCGGGGTATCAATTACTTTCGCGGTGAAAGCCACTGTTCCCGGTGTGTATTGAACTTCCTGGAGGTCTGTCGGAGTGTTCCCACTGCCGTTGTCTGCCCAAAACAAGAAAGTATATGCCATGTTGGGCAAATTCACAGAGAAGGTAAAGCTGCCGTTTTCAATGGATTTACCTTGTTGAACATCTTGACTAATATTGTTCCCAAAAATTTGCATGAAGCAGCGTGTGGGCATTTCTTCCGGCGTTCCTGCCGAGCGTGTTTCTGCATCCCCTTCCATCGTCAGGTCAGGCGACACGGTGAAGGTATAGGTCTGCATCTGTCCCGGTTCGTCCGTGTTTTCGTCGTCCGGCAGTTCCTCTTTACTGCAAGAGGTGGCGAGCAGCAGGGCGGTAAGTATGGTGAATATGACCGTCAGTTGTTTCATTATCTATTTGTCTTTTTAGTCGGTAAAAAACTTGTTTCATTAAAAATCGATGGTCACATCATTTTCCCAGTTGTCATCCACCTGCACCCCTCCGGTGGTCTTTCCGGCGGTCAGGAAACGGCCTGTAACGGTAGTGAGGTGTCCGCGTTTATAGGGTATCTTTATTCCCGATACGGTGCTGATGGCTTCTCCAGTGTGTTTGTTTGTCATCTGCACGGTGACGGTAACAAATGATTCCTCGCCGTTGGTCAGCACGAAGTCCGTGCCTACCTGCCTTGCTTCCGTTTCATTATATCCCTCGGCTATAGTCGGCATGGAGGTATAATGAATGCCGATGTTGAGTGCATCGTTAGGCTTGCCTGTAGCTACATCAAATCCCGTAGGGAAAAAGCCCTCGTAGGTGACGCGCACCTGCAAGTCCTCGATGGCAGGAAGGTCTTCACCGTTTTTTATCAGGTTGAGATAACCTTCCACATCATTGGCTATGAGGCGGTAACGGGCGAACGGACGGGTCAGGGTGATTGCCTGTTCCGTGTCTTCTTCGCCTACATTCAGAACGGAGGCTGTGTAGTAAGCATCCTTCTTGTCGGTCTCGCCGTTTGCCACATAGCTGTCGGTGAGTACGGTTACGGCACTCAGGTCATCGGTATTGTAATAGCCGCCGTTCCAGTCCGCCCAAAGGCGCAGGTCGTAGTTGCCCGGCATCAGGGAGAGTTCGGCAAGGTAAGTGCCGTCCGCCTGTAAGATACAGTCCTGTATGCGACGGTGTATGCGGTTGTCCGTTTCGACTTGATAAACTTCTGCTATGCAGCGCAGGGAATTGTTGTCGGTGGCACGGGTAGCCGTGTAGTCGGGCAACTGGACGCCCGGCAGGGTGAGCGGGAGGGATATCGGGGTGAGGCCGAGCCCGTCGGTGCCAGCCTGCAAGACCAGCGTCTGGCGGTGGATTTCGCCGAGGGTAATCGTCACCGGCGCGGAGGCGGTGAGCAGATGGGGGAAGTGGCCGGCGTGGTCGTCCAGCCATACGGCGAGGTCGGGCACGGTGGCGTCCAGGGGCAGGGCGGAACTCTTCACGGTAACACCAGTGTTGGCCACCACGGCCAGGAGGTAATCACCCGGGTCGAGGGGGATAGGTTCCGCGGACAGTTCGTGCGGGTTGCCGTAGGTCAGGCTGAAGAGCGGGCGGCCGTCGGGATGGCACAGGTAGAAAGCCACGTCCTCCGCCGCCACGCCTTCCACCGGGTTTTCCAGGCTGACGAGCAGGGCGCCTTTTCCCTCGGGCACGTCGTAGTCATCCTCGCGGCTGCAGGCCGTGAGCAACAGGAGCGGCAGGATCACTGCCAGGACGATACGGGGGAAATAAAAAGATAAGTAAGTGTTTGTTTTACAGGAAATATTTAGTATATTGACGCGCGGTGAGTCTGTGTGTGTGTGTGTGTGTGTGTTTACACAAAATCCGCACATACACAAGCATTTCCGCTACTTTTTGGGCAGACGCACGAAAGATTTTTCCGTCCTGTTGTCCGACGGAAAAACCTTCTGCGCGCTTGTCTGTCATCGGCATTGTCTTTCTCATTGCTTGATACGTGTCGTAGAATTGTTGCAGGCGCAAAGATAAGCATATTTCCCTAAACTCTCAAGCAAGAAGAAAAGAAATTTTCCGGGAAACCTCACATTTCTTCCCCGAAGAACCGTAAACGTCCCCGCAGGCGGTCAATCTCCTGCTGCATTTCGTCCATCCGTCGCAGCAGATGGCGGATGGCGTCGATGCCCTCCATGTTGATGTCCAGGTCGTAGTACATGCGGCTGTACCGCTCCACGTCCGGCAACTGCGCGAACGACAGGCACCGCCTGCCGTCCTCCACCTGCGTGTCTATCAGGTCCCACTCCTCCAGGATGTCGATGAATGCGGGATCGATGTGGCATTTGTCACAATAATCCGCGATGATAATCCAATCGTTTTGCATGGCGTCTTCCTCCTTATCCATTCAAGTTCTTCATTTGTTGCAACAGGTCGCGCTGCCGCTCGCTCAGATTCTCGGGCAGGTGTACGCGGTAGGTGACAATCAGGTCGCCCGTCTGCCCTTCCTGCTTGTACACGGGGAAGCCCTTGCCCTTCAGGCGCACCTTGCTGTCCGGCTGCGTGCCGGGCCTTACCTTCAGCTTCACCTGTCCGTCCAGCGTGCTGACCAGTTGTTCGCCGCCCAGCAAGGCCGTGTAGAGGTCGATGGTGACCTCCTCGTACAAATCGTCGCCCAGCCGCTTGAACACCGGGTCGTCCGCAATGACAAAGGTGATGTACAAGTCGCCTGCCGGGCCTCCGTTCACGCCCTCGGCGCCATAGCCTTTCAGCTTGATGACCTGCCCGTCGGCCACGCCTGCGGGGATGGTGATGCGCACCTGGCGGCCGTTGATGTTCAGCACTTCCTTGTGCGTCTGTGCCGCGTCGCGCAACGACAGGTGCAGTTCCGTCTGGTAGTCCTGCCCGCGGAAACCGCCGCGCGGGCCTCCCGCACGTCCGCCGGCGCGATGGCCGAACAATTCCTCGAAGAAATCGGAGAAGCCCCCGGCACCGTGGCCCGTGAACTCCTGACCGTCCGAAGAATACCAATACGTCCCGTTGCCATCCGTGTGGAAGCCCTGGCCGTTGCCAAAGCCGCCGAACCCACCAAAGCCTCCGGCCTGTTGCGCCCGCTTCTGCGCTTCAAACTCATCGGCGTGCTTCCAGTGCTCGCCATATTCGTCGTACTTCTTGCGCTTCTCCGGGTCGCTCAACACCTCGTTGGCCTCGTTGATGGCCTGGAATTTCTCCTTGGCCGAGGGGTCGTTCGGATTCAGGTCAGGATGATACTTGCGCGCCAACTTGCGGAAGGCCTTCTTGATGTCCTCCTGCGATGCCGACTTGTCCACCCCAAGAACCTTGTAATAATCAATGTATGCCATAATTCCTCCCTTCTAAGTAGATGTGCGAAATTAAATTCCTATTTCCCGCAAAGAACAAAAAACCGCGACACCCCATCGAGCACCGCGGTCCTTTCTATTTGGGAATCAAGGGAAATCCATGATTACATCATGCCGCCCATGCCCGGGTTCATCGGCATTTCGGGCTTGTCTTCCTTCTTCTCCACGATGACGCACTCCGTGGTCAGGAACATGCCTGCGATGGAAGCGGCGTTCTCCAGAGCCACACGCGTCACCTTGGCAGGATCAACCACACCGGCGGCGTGCAAGTTCTCGTAGACATCCGTGCGGGCATTGTAGCCGAAGTCACCCTTGCCTTCGCGAACCTTCTGTACCACCACGGCGCCTTCCTTGCCGGCATTGGCCACAATCTGGCGGAGCGGCTCCTCGATGGCGCGCTTGATGATTTCGATACCCGTCGTTTCGTCGGCATTGTCGCCCTTCAAGCCTTCGAGAGACTCCAAGGCGCGGATGTAAGCGACACCACCGCCCGGCACGATGCCTTCCTCGATGGCGGCACGCGTGGCACGCAGGGCATCATCCACACGGTCTTTCTTCTCCTTCATCTCCACCTCGGAAGCGGCACCCACATAGAGGACTGCCACGCCACCGGACAACTTGGCCAGACGCTCTTGCAATTTCTCACGGTCGTAATCGCTCTTCGTAGCGGCGATTTGAGCCTTGATTTGCTCGCAACGCTCGTGGATGTTCTCCTTGTCACCGTTGCCGTTTACGATGGTCGTATTGTCCTTCGTGATGGTCACCTTCTCGGCGCTACCCAGCATTTCGATAGTAGCCTGCTCCAGTTTCAAGCCCTTCTCTTCGCTGATGACTACGCCACCGGTCAGCACGGCGATATCCTCCAGCATCTCCTTGCGGCGGTCGCCGAAGCCCGGAGCCTTCACAGCACAAATCTTCAGCTGACTGCGCAGACGGTTGACAACCAACGTCGTCAGTGCCTCGCTGTCCACGTCTTCTGCAATGACCAGCAGCGGACGGCCCGTCTGTACGGCAGGCTCCAGGATGGGCAGGAAATCCTTCAGGTTGGAAATCTTCTTATCGTAGATCAGGATGTACGGATTCTCCATCACGCACTCCATCTTCTCGGTGTTCGTCACGAAGTAAGCGGACAGGTAGCCGCGGTCGAACTGCATGCCTTCCACCACGCCAATGGTCGTGTCCGTGCCCTTGGCCTCCTCGATGGTGATGACGCCGTCCTTGGAAACCTTGCGCATGGCGTCGGCAATCAGCTTGCCGATCAGCGGGTCGTTGTTGGCAGAAACCGTGCCAACCTGCTCAATCTTGTCGTAGTTGTCGCCCACCATCTCGGCCTGGTCCTTGATGGACTCCACCACCTTGGCCACAGCCTTGTCGATGCCGCGCTTCAAGTCCATAGGAGCCGCACCGGCAGCCACGTTCTTCAAGCCTTCGTTGACGATGGCCTGCGCCAGGACGGTAGCCGTCGTCGTGCCGTCGCCGGCATCGTCGCCCGTCTTGCTGGCCACTTCCTTCACGAGTTGTGCGCCCGTGTTCTGGTAAGCATCAGCCAGTTCCACTTCCTTGGCCACCGTCACACCGTCCTTCGTGATGTGGGGTGCGCCAAACTTCTTCTCGATGATGACATTGCGGCCTTTCGGACCCAGGGTTACTTTTACGGCGTTGGCCAACGTGTCGATGCCCTTCTTCAGTTGGTCGCGGGCATCTATGTTAAACAAAATCTCTTTTGCCATGATTGTTCAGTTTTTTAATAGATTGATTGATAAATGATTGATTATCCCAAAACGGCGAGCACATCGCTCTGACGCATGATGAGGTACTTCGTGCCGTCCAGCTCCAGCTCCGTGCCGGCATACTTGCCATACAGCACTTGGTCACCCACTTTCAGTACCATTTCCTCATCCTTCGTGCCGTTGCCGGCAGCCACGACTTCGCCTTTCAGCGGTTTTTCCTTAGCGGTGTCCGGGATGATGATGCCACCGATTGTCTTTTCTTCTGCAGGTGCAGGGAGTATCAGCACTCTGTCTGCCAATGGTTTAATGTTCATGATCTTCTAAGTTTTTATATGTTATACATTTTTCGTTCGTCTATGAATGCTTGAGTGATTCATATCCTGCCTGCCTTGACGCAAGCGCAAAACTCACTACGAAAACCGTGCCAAACGCTCAGGCAGTCCCTTTGGCAGACAACGAGTGACAAAACGGCAGACTGACATGACACACCGCCCTCCTTTCCTTCCGCAGGACTTTGTCCGCCGCTCCGCAGAACTTTGTCCGCCTCAAAGAGGCACTTTGTGCAGCCCAAGAGGGACTTCAGACGACCCAAGAGCATGTTTCCTCCCCGCCTTGACAGGTTGACAGATAGAAAACAAACTCCTTATACGCCCACGCGTGAATAAATCCCTAAATCTTAATAAGGGTTAATACTCACGCAACACGTACGCGCGATAGGGTTATATATAGGGTGTCAACCTGTCAAGGGATGGAAGAAAGAAGTTTGGCAAACTTAGCGTAGCGGAAATGTTATTTCCATAATTTGCTCCGTATCTCACTTTTTTGTGTTATCTTTGTCCACCAAACCAAGAGCAAGATGAAAACCAAGAGGCACGCCACATATCTCCTGCTGCTCCTCAGCATACTGATGCTGGGCGTGCCTGTCATCCCCCATCACCACCACGCGGACGACGTGCTCTGCATGAAGAACGACGTGCACGCCGGCTGCTGCACCCCCACGCCGGACGAGGCCGGGGGACATTGCTGCTGCGACACGGGATGCATCTCCACCCACTTCTTCCAGCAACGGCCCGACACCAGCCCGGACATTCCCCAACCGCTATCCTGCGACATGCTCTTCCTGCCGGCGGAACTCCTGGCAGCACTTGTTCCCCCCCTTTCCGGACATTCCCGACGAACCTCGTCGGACCATGCCGAATCCCTTCACGACACGCAACTCACACGTGCCACGGGGCTTCGTGCACCTCCTGCATCCCTCTCCTAAATCTACCCTATCCTAATCCTACAAGCATCTTGCAACCCGGTTGCGCCGGGAGCACGATAACTTTGTGCACGAAATAGGAATTTAGTTTAGGCGCGGATTACGCGGATGGACGCGGATTTATTATTTGTATAATCAATGGAGTCCAGCGTTTTACAGTGAAAAGATTATCCGTGAAATCCGCGTAATCCGCGCCAAAAAACGCCGATAAATTA